>NZ_JBYSWV010000033.1:0-49435 GCF_058781555.1 Brevibacillus sp. FW306-2-1A-C05A | reverse complement strand
ACTTGCATGTATTAGGCACGCCGCCAGCGTTCGTCCTGAGCCAGGATCAAACTCTCCAATAAAGTTTGTTACTGGTTTAAAGCTGGCAAATCATTAATGATAGACTCATCAACGCTTTCGCTGTTCAGTTTTCAAAGAGCATTTTTTGTCGAACGTTTTACATCTTATCACGTTCGTTGTTTACGAGTCAAGAACTTTTTTATCGAAAGTTGTTATCTTTTCTCGTGTTTTGTCGTCGTTCTTGGCGACAAGGAATAATCTATCACATCTAAAAATAGAATACAAGAGCTTTTTGCTAGTTTATCAAAAAAACTTTGGACAATGAAACAGGGCCTCCATAAACAAGAGGCCCCTGCTTTCCTTGTATGAAGCTTATTGCGCCGTATATCCGCCATCAATTACGACGGCCTGGCCGGTGATGCCCTGCGCTTTCTTGCTCGCCAAAAACGCAGCGTAGTCGGCGATTTCCTGCACCTGTAACAGCCGCTTTTGCGGAACTAATGGATAGATCACTTCTTCCATGACCTTTTCCAGCGGCACCTGTCTCGTTTTGGCCAGATCAGCCAGTTGGTTTTGAACCAGAGGCGTATCGACATACCCTGGGCAGATCGCATTGACGGTAATGCCGTCTGCAGCCCCCTCCAACGCCGCCACCTTGGTCAAGCCGATTACTCCATGCTTGGCGCTGTTGTACGCAGCTTTCCCCGCAAAGCCGATCAAGCCGTTGATGGAAGCCATGTTGATGATCCTCCCGTAGCCCTGTTGTTTCATCACGGGAAAGGCGTGCTTGATCGCGATAAACGGCGCTGTCAGCATGATGGCGATCATCTGCTCGAACTTGGCCGTAGGAAACTCTTCAATCGGCGAGACAAACTGAAGGCCTGCGTTGTTCACCAAAATATCGAGCTTGCCGAAAGTTTCCACGGCTTGCTGGATGCTTTTTTGTATCTGCTCCTCGTTCGTGACATCGGCACTCAAGCTCATCGCCTCATAGCCTTCCTCTTGCAAGCGGGCAGAAGCTGCATCCGCAGCGTCCCGGTTCAAGTCCAGCAGCATGACTTTGGCGCCCTCTGCCGCAAACGTCCGGGCAATCTCAAGCCCGATCCCGCTCGCTGCTCCTGTTACCAATGCCACTTGATTGTTCAATAGTTTCTCCATATGGTTTGTCTCCTCTCCGGCATGCTGTCTATCCCCGTCCATGCGGGATGTTACGTTGCGAACCTAGAAAATGGAAACAGCGAAGGCCAGTATAAATACGGCGGCTGTTTTCAAAATGGTGATGGCAAAAATGTCCTTGTACGACTGGCGATGCGTCAAGCCGGTGATGGCGAGCAGCGTGATGACCGCTCCGTTGTGCGGCAGCGTATCCATCCCGCCGGAAGCCATGGAAGCAATCCGGTGCAACAGCTCTGGACTGATCCCGGCAGCGTTGGCCATCTCCAGGTATTGCTTGCCCATGACCTCCAGTGCAATCGACATCCCGCCAGAGGCCGATCCGGTCACACCTGCCAGCACGTTTACCGCTACAGCCTCCGAGACGAGCGGATGGTCGCTCGCACCCAAAATCCAGTCTTGAATCAGCTTGAAGCCAGGCAATGTTTTCACGACGTTTCCAAAGCCAACTTCGGACGCTGTATTGAAGATCGCCAGCAAAGCACCCATGGCTGCTGCGGTCAAACCGCTTGCCAGCTTCGTTTTGACCTGCTTCACGTTAATGAGCATCGCTGCAATGATCCCCAGGCTAAGAGAAATAATCAGTGCCCAAGACGACACGACGTTTTTCACTTTTTCAATTTTGAACGAATCTTTGAGCATCGTAGCGTCATACCAGTTTTCGACCGTCCAGATGCCACGGCTGAACAGGTAGTTGCCGACGAGCACGAGCGCCAGCGGAAGAATCGCTACCCAGATGTTCATGTACGTTTCGGTTTTCACCAACTCCGGCTCGTTCGAATGTCCTTCGCCATAGCCTTCTCCGGCGGCAGCCGCCTGTTTGCGTCTGCGTTCCAGCCACGCCATCCCGCCGACAAAAACGATGATGGCGCCGATAATCCCCACAACCGGAGCCGCATAGGCGTCCGTACCGAAATACGTCGTAGGAATGATGTTTTGAATTTGCGGCGTTCCCGGCAAAGCATCCATCGTGTAGGTGAATGCCCCGAGCGCAATCGTTCCCGGAATGAGGCGCTTAGGAATGTTTGCTTCACGGAAGATCGCTGCGGCAAACGGATAAACGGCAAAAGCGACGACGAACAGCGACACCCCGCCATACGTCAAAATCGAACATGCCAGAACGACTGCCAAAATCGCCCGGTTGGAGCCAAGCGCTTTCACGATCGTATGCGCGATCGACGAAGCGGCACCGCTCAGCTCCATCACTTTTCCGAAAATCGCACCAAGCAGGAAGATAGGAAAAAATGATTTCACATAGTTGGCTGCGTTGGTCATGAATGTTTCCGTGTAGCTGGGCAGCAGCGCAATTCCCGACATCACGACTGCCAGCAGCGTAAAAATCGGGGCAAAGACGATAACAGGGTAGCCCCGGTACGCGAAAAACATCAACAGACCAAGCGCGATCACGATGGACAACACTTCAATAATCATACAATTCTCCTTTCGAATGGCCCTCCGCCTGGAGAGCATAGTGTGTGTACCCACCAAAAGAAATCGCTTACATCCTCTCTTGAATTGCATGGATCGTGCCAACGTGGGCCAAATTCCGACAAATCGCGATCAGACGCGGCTTTGCGCCAAACGGACAGCAACAGCAAAATGATAGCGCTTGCAAAAACTTCCGGATTTCCGGAAAAACGCGTCCGCATTTATGGAATCTAGCAAAAATCACCGCGAAATCCATCTGCCCGAAAAGTCAAAACCTTCTGCCACTGTCCGCCTTCTCTCTTTTCCCTTTCCGGAAACGCGGAATCTAGCAAAATGCGACAAGGGACGACAGTTAGCACACCACCTGGCTCCGTCCAGCTTTCTCGCGTGAACGTCGCCTGCCCCTCCAGCCCCTCCGGCCTCCACAGCGACAGCGCCTCTCTCGATCAAAAAAAGCCGGGACCGCGGCTTGTCCGACATGTCCCAGCTTCTAAAAGCACTGCCTTTATTTCTTCTGCTGATACTTCTCCCACTTTTCATAAAAGCTGGACTTGCTGATCTGCAAAAGCTTTGCCGCCTCCAGCTTGTTGCCTCCGGCCTGCTGCATCGCCAGCAAAATCGCTTCCCGCTCCGTCTCTTCCACCAACTGCTTGAGCGGCCGCAACTCCCTGCCGGACGGAGAAATAGCAGCAACTGGCACCACCTCGTCAGAAGCCGGCAGCCAAATGTGCTCCTTTTTCAGCACATCGTCCTCCACCAGATGCAGCGCCCGCTCCAGCACGTTGCGCAGCTCCCGTACATTTCCCGGCCAGGAATAGCCGCGCAGCACCGTCCACACGTCTTCGTCGATCACCTTGACCGTGACGCCCGTGGACTCGCTCAGTTGTTTGAGCAGGTTGGAAACAAGCTCCGGCAAATCCTCCAGCCGCTCTCGCAGCGGAGGAATCGACAGGGTGACTACGTTTAAGCGGTAGTACAGGTCGGCGCGGAACTTGCCTTCCTTGATGCGCTGCGGCAAATCCAGGTTGGTAGAGGCGATGACCCGCACATCAATCGGCGTCGTCCGCACGGCCCCGACCCGCTCCACTTCTTTTTCCTGCAGCACCCGCAGCAGCTTGGCTTGCAGCGGCAGCGGCATGTCTCCGATCTCGTCCAGGAGGATCGTTCCGTGATTGGCCAGCTCGAACTTTCCTTTTTTCCCGCGGCGCACTGCTCCGGTAAACGCTCCCTCTTCATAGCCAAACAGCTCGGACTCCAGCAATGAATCAGGAATCGCCGCACAGTTCACGCGGATGAACGGCCCCATCTTCCGCTTGCTCTGCGCATGAATCGCATGGGCAAACAGCTCCTTGCCCGTGCCGCTCTCTCCGGTAATCAGCACCGTCGAATCGCTCGTCGCCACCTTTTGGGCGAATTTTTTCAGCTCCTGCAGCTTTTGATTGTACCCGACGATCTGGTCAAAATGATAGGTCGCCCCCATCCTGCGCCGCAGTTCTTTTTTATAGTAAGTCAGCTCGTCCTTCAACTGATCGACCATTGCGGCCAGGGCAGTCAGCTCTTGCACATCCTGAAACAGCACCGTCCCGAGCACGGCAATGACCTTGCCCTCGTCCATGATCGGGATGCGGTGGGCGATCATCTTCTGCCCTTTGATTTGCTGGATATCCGCAATTTCCGCTACGCCCGCCTGGCCGACGATATGCATGCGCGTATTTTCGATGACGTCCGTCACTGGCTTGCCGATGACGTCCTGCACATTCAAAAATTCCCGATAGCTCCGATTCATCAAAAGGATTTTGCCGTCCCTGTCCGTCACGATCATCGGCTCATGGGCATTCTCGAAGACGACCTCGAGCAGCTTGCTGATTTGCTGGAGATTCCAATCCAACACGGCTCCCCCTTTGCCTGGAATATCGCTGTGCCGAACGGTCGTTCACAGCTCGTTACTTATGAATTATAGCAGGAGACATCAGGGGAAGCCTGCCTTTTCCCGCGAAAAGCACCCACAAGCCCGCTCTACTGTGCCTGCGCGTTCGCCTGCACCTGCTTGACCAGACGCTTGGGGGCTGCGCACAGATAGCCTTCCAGCAAATAGTCGGCGAGCATGTCGTAGTCCGCGATATGTTGGGCGCGGATGGACACCCAGCCATGATGGCCGATGTAAGGCGTCTTGTAAAAGTGCTCCTGCGCAAGCAAAATTTCCTGCGTCGTCTTGAGCACCTTGAAGGACAAGGCTGGCCCGTCAGCACCGCCCTCGCCCATAATGACAAACGGCTTGTCGCTTACCCGAAACGACGTGTGCCCAAAACCATCCACCTGTTCCGTTACCTCCGGCAGACGGACCGCCAGCTTTCTCACGGCCGCTTCCATAGCCAGACCTTCCTTAGATGAAATCCGCTCATGCGCCACCTGACCGCACCCCCGCTCTTTTTTCCAATGCTCTGGCTCAAGCCTCGCTCGCGCCTGGGACAAGGCCAGAGCATTTGCCGCCACCGCAGCACACGCTGCCAACCTCATGCAGCCTCAATATGATCCAATCTGTTCTGCATCAGCTCCGGCCTTTCCTTCTTTCATGCGATACAGCGGCAAAATAAAGCTCAAGCCGATAATGAACAGCGCTGCCGAAATCGTATAGATCGCGACGAGCGGAAGGTGCAGCTTCAACACCCCGGCTATACTCATCATGATGACCATAGAACCTGTAAACAGCGGGGTCAAAATCCCGTTAACCCGCCCGATGAAGGAGCTTTCCGTATATTTGAGCAGCATCGTATTGATCCCGATCTGGATGCACGGCAAAAGCAATCCAGCAACCAGTTGGGCCAAAAGCGTCAGCCACAGATGCGTAGACACCCCGCAAATGCCCAGGGCAACTGCGTTCCCTAGCATGCCCATGACGAGCAGCCTTTGCGGCGGAACGTTTTTTGCCAGCGCCATCGTCAGCGCCCCTCCTACAATCATGCCCACACCTTGCACCATCAATAGCCATTGCAGGCTTTCTTTCGGCAGATGGAGCTGTTCTGTCACCAGGAAAATCGCCAACGGCTGCACCATCCCAATGCCGAGCCCTGCTGCCATGAAACAGGCGCCAAGCAGCGACAGCACCCGGTTGGAGAGCACGTAGCGGATTCCGCTCGCCATTTCCGCAAGCAGAGCCGAGTCTTTCTTCTCCTCTGTCTCCACGCGGTCAGGCGGCAGCAGGTACAGCACGCCAGCAGAAGCCAGAAATGCGATGGCCGTAATGACCATAGATGCTTCCATTCCCCATTGCTGGAACACGAATGTGCCGACAATCGGGCCGAGCACCATGAAAATGGCAAAGATCGTCTGATAGGCGGACATCCCGGCTTGCAACTGCTCAGCAGGCACATGCAGCTTGAACAGCTTCATCCCTGACGGCTGGGAAAACTGGGAGAGCACAGCCGAGATCAGCGTAGCGAAGAAAATCGCCTTCCACGTTCCGAGCATAAACGTGATGAGCACCGCGACCACCGACAAGGCGCTGAGCAGATCGCACCAGACCATCGTCCGTCTCGGCCGCCAGCGATCAGCAAACGTCCCGGCGAGAAACGAGAAGAGGAAAATCGGCGCGTACTCCGCTACCGAAATCATGGACACGGCGAACGGGTCGCCTCCGGTATGGTCCATCACGTAAAGCAGGATGGCAAAGTTGCGCACCCAAATCCCGATTTGCAAAAACAGGCCCGACAACAAAATGGCCCTGACATAGCGGTTCTGCAGCATATTAGACATAAAAAAGCCTCCTTATCCATTTTGCGATCTGGACAGGAGGCATTACATACTGACACCAAAAAGACATAGAAACCTTCTGCAAGAAAGACAACGGCTCTACCATCTATTCGCCAATATGCACGTACTACTCCCATCCCAAAAACGCATCGTCATTATCCGATTGCTTTTGTGGAAATAGGAGTTAGTAGATCATTGGCTTGATGGTCACCCTTCCTTGTAGAATGATCCAAGAGTACCACAAAAAGTTATAACGTGACAAGAAAAAATCTGGAAATCTTGTCCTATGCTTTGTCTACAAATGTAATTCGCTCCGCTGCCGGAACGCGCGGCTGCGGATTGGGAATCGCCGCCGGGTAGCCGATGTGCAGGTTCCCCAGCACTCTTTCGCCAGGAGCAATGCCCATCGCTTCGCGAAATTCCGGCTCGTGAATCCACGGATACGTCTCCCAGGTCAGCCCGATGCCTTTTTCCCAGGCAAGCAAGCTGAAGTTGTGGATGACGATACTCGTCGAGGCAAAATCATCCTGACGCTCGATCAGGTTCGGGCTTTCCGTCATGATGACAGTCATCAGCATCGGAATCGCCATGATTTTGTTGTAAAACTTCTCGCCTACTTCTTTCTTTTTCACAGGGTCCAGCTCACGTTTTTCCTTCATGATCCGCACCGCTTCGGCGATTCTTCTGCGCCCTTCGCCGTACGTCACGATAAAGCGCCACGGCTGGGTCATGTGGTAATTCGGCGCCCAAACGGCTGTGTCCAACAGTTCGGCAACCAGCGCCGGGTCTACCTCGCGATCTTCAAAGCGGTGAATCGAGCGCCCCTCGTATAAGTGGCGCTCTCTTTTTCGCTTTATGAAAATGGCTTTTTTACATGTATGCTACCTTCTCGCTCTGCTGAGCAGATAGAAGAAATACGGCACGCCGATAATCGAGATGACGATCCCCACCGGCAGCTCGACAGGGGTAAACACGGTCTTGGCGATAAAGTCTGCGGCCACCACCATCAACATCCCGATCATACCGGACAGCGGCAGGACGTGTCTGTGCGCAATCCCCGTCAAGCGCTTGGCGATGTGTGGCGCCATCAAGCCGACAAAGCCGATGCTGCCGGACACAGAGACGCACGCGCTGACGATCCCGATGCTGGACAGCAGCAACCGGTTGCGCTCTTTTTCTACCGACACCCCGAGACTTTTCACCGATTCCTCGCTAAGCTGCATCAAATCGAGTACGTGCGCCTTGCGCAAGAGGACCGGGGACAACAGGATGAGCCACGGAAGCATGCCCGTAATGTGGGTCCAGTTCGCATTCCAGATACTTCCTGTCAGCCACACCGTTGCCATTTCGAAATCGTTCGGATTCATTTTCAGCGACAGATACAGCGACACAGCGCCCAAACCTGAGCCGATGGCGATTCCGACCAGGATCAGCCGTTGCGGGTCAAGCGTTCCTTTGCGCCAGGCGAACATGTAGATCAGCGCTGCGGCGAGCAAGCCCCCGGTCAGACCGAAAAGCGGCATCGCCATGATCGAAAACCAGCTTGCCTCCGTAAACTTTCCTTGGAAGAAAAACATGAACGCTACAATCGCCGCACCTGCCCCGGCGTTGATCCCCAAAATCCCGGGGTCTGCCAGGCCATTGCGGGTAATGCCTTGAATGACGGCCCCGGCAATGCCCAGGCCAAAGCCTACCAAAGCCGCAATGACGATGCGCGGCAAGCGAAAATCGAAAATGACGAGATCGTGATCGGCGGACGGTTCGATGCGCAGCAAAGTGCGAACCACATCCATCACCGACATGTCGAACACCCCATTTGTCAGGCTGATGTAAATCGCCGCAACAATCAGGAGAATGTTCACTGTCAGCAGCAGACGAAACCTGCTTTTTTTCTCAGGCATGCTTGCCTCCCCCTCTCTTGTAAATCAGATAGAGGAAGAACGGTACGCCAATAAACGCAGTCACCACTCCGATCGGCGTCTCGAACGGGCTGTTCAGGAAGCGGCTGAGCACGTCCGCCAGCCCGAGGAAAACGGCGCCCAAGACGCCTGCGCACGGAACGATCCAGCGATAATCGAGCCCGACCAAAAAACGGGTGATGTGCGGAATAACCAGGCCGACAAAGCCGATTTTTCCGGCCAGTGCGACCGAAATGCCCGTGAGAATGACGACGGCCGCCGTAGCCAGCACTTTGACCAGCATCGTCTTTTGTCCCAGACTGAGCGAGATTTCCTCGCCCAGCGACAAAATCGTGATGGACTTGGACAAAAGCAAGGCCATGACAATGCCGACGACTGCAAACGGAATCGAAAGCGAGATCAACCCTGGCTCCAATTGGTGAAGCCGGGCGTTGTACCAGAAGCTGACGTTTTGCGAGACTTGAAAGTACGAAGCGATTGCCGCCGAGACACTGCTCAAAAATGTTCCCGTGATCGTCCCGATCACAGCCAACGCAACAGGCGAAAAACCGTTTGGCAGCAACCTGGACAAAGCGAGTACCATCATTACCGCTGCTGCCGATCCGGCGAGCGACATAAAGATCATCGTCGTGTTCGATGCAGCAGGCAACAGCACCATGCAAAGCGTAATGGCGAAAGCCGATCCGTCAGAGACCCCCATAATAGAGGGGGACGCGAGGTAGTTCCTCGTCATCCCCTGCATGAGTGCCCCCGATATTGCCAAAAACGCTCCGATCATGAGTGCGCCCAACACTCGCGGCAGGCGGGAGTGCATGATGATCTGGTGGTCCACATTCCCTTCGTCAAACTGGAAGAGAGCCTGATAGATGGTGTACGCGTCGATCTGCTTGGCCCCGTACAAAACGGAGAGCACGATCACGAGCACAATCGCTATGGGCGAAACCGCAAGTATGAGGATAGGTACTGCTTTTTTCGATTGCATGCGATTAACCTCGCCTACTCCTACTTGGCAGACAATTTTTCAACAGCGGCCTTCAGGAAGTTTACTTTACTCCAAGCTGTTCCGCCTTGTGCGAGCGGATCGACTACGTTTACGAATACTTTGCCGTTTTTCACAGCGTTGATGCTCTTCCAGATCGGGTTGTTTTGCAAATCTTCCAGAGCTTTCGGGTTGTCTTTGTTCTCGTCAGTAGAGAATTGGACGAAGATGTAATCCGGGTTGATTTCGCTGAATTTTTCCAGAGACACGACTTCTTGTGCCTTCGCGGCTTTTACTTCCGCCGGAGCCGTCAGGCCCAGGTCAGCATACAGGGACGGGTTGAAGAACACTTTTTCCGGATAGATGTTGATGCTGCCGCCACGTACACGGATCACGACGACTTTTTTGTCTTTCAAGCTGTCGCCCAGTTGTACTTTGGCTGCTTCTACATCTTTTTTATAGTCCTCGATCACTTTTTGCGCTTCCGCTTGTTTGCCAGTCAGCTCACCCAGCAAGAGCAGGTTTGCTTCCCAGTTGGTAGAGATGTGGGAAACCGGGAAAGTCGTTTTGATTTTGCCCAATTTCTCCATCATTTCTGGCGGGAATTTGCTGCTGCCCAGAATGACGTCTGGCTTCAGGGACAGGATGGTTTCCAGGTTTGGTTGGGTTTTCTCCCCGATGGATTGCGCTTCCCCGGTTACTGGTGCAAACATCTCCGGGAATTTGCCGCCGACGGAAATTGCCCCTACCGGTTTTACGCCGAGCACGAGCGCGTCTTCCATGGACTCCATGCTGCCTGTGATGACGATGCGCTCGGTTTTGCTTGGAACGGTGTATTCTTTATCGAGATATTTGAGCGTGCGCGTTTCCGCTTGGGTTGCCTCTGCCGCAGGTTTTTCTGCCGTTGCGGTAGTTGCAGCAGGTGCTGCGTTGTTGTTTGCAGCGTTGGAGTTCGCTGCTTGCTGTCCGCCGCACGCAGTCAGTGCCATTGCCAGCATGGCGACGCTAAAACCAAGATATATCTTTTTCATCCTTTGAAAAGCCCCTCTCACATATTTGTGTAATATTTGTGATTGATAACGATTATCATTCGTGATTATAAAGCATCTGCGTATCCTCGACCATGGACGATATCCAGAATCAACATGGACGATCTCCTGAAAGCAGCTTCACGCATTGATTGATAATCCGTTCATGGGCCATCGCCGAATATTCCCGCCACGGGTCTGACGTAATCAGATGCGTCCGATTGTTGCGGACGGCCTTCAAGTCTTGCCAATGCACCGACAGCTTCAGCAGCCGGAAATGCTCCAGCGTCTCTGCTTCCTGGCACACGAGCAGCAAAATCCTGTCCGGGTCAAGCGCTGCTACTTCCTGCAGCGTCACAGGCTGGTCGTACACCTTCGCTTGCGTGACGTAGGCGGGATTCATTTGCAGGCCGTTGTAAAAAACGTCGTTCATGCTGCGGTTGCAGTGCACTGCCAGCTCGTGTTTGAACACGCGCAAAATGAGGAACTTCTCGTCGCCCAGCTTTTGCCGCAGTCCATCCCGCGCTCTGCCCAGCTTTTCGTCATACGCGGCGAGCCAATGCTCCGCTTCTGCCGATTCGCCCAAAAAATCGCCAATCATCTGCAACTGCTCCCGCCACCCCAGCGCTTCAAACGGCACAAACAGCGTCGGCGCGATCCGGCCAAGCTGCTCTCGCTCCTGCGCGTTGGCCTTGTCCAAGGACAGGATGACGTCTGGTCTGGCTTCCTGCAGCATCTCGATGTTCGCCTTCCAATTTTCATTTTGGCGAAAGGCGCTCAGATGGACGGGAATGTCGTAGCGGTAGTTCTGATGGTAATAGGCCGTCCATTTCAGGTGGAGCGGCGCCGCGTACGGAATCATCTTCAACGCGAGCATCTGGCCGATGAGCGGCGCCCTGTAGGCGGCGATTTTGCGATTGCGGCTTTTCATATAAACAGTAGGAGAAACGCCCACTTCCTTTTTGAACTTGCGGCTGAAGTAAAACTCGTCGCTGTAGCCTACCTGGTGCGCGATTTCCCGCAGCTTTGCGTGAGATTGCGCCATCAGTTGCTTCGCCCGGCTGATGCGCAGCTCGGTGACGTAGTCCATCGCGGACACGCCGTACGTTTTTTTATACAAGTCCACAAAATATTTCGGGCTTACTTCCGCGATGCGCGCCAACTGCTCGATCGTAATGTTTTGCGAGTAATGCTCTTCCATGTAGGCGCGGGCCCGCTCCAGCGCCGTAGCAGAGTCCTGGGCAGTAAAATCGACGGACTTCGCGATGTGGTACCACAGCTCCTGAAACAAAATCTGGCTGCGATAACGGTCGATTCCCCCATCCTGCTGCCACTGCTCCGCGATCGAATCGCAATGCATGACAAGCTGCCCGGCGGATCGGACGGAAACCTCGCCCACCAAAGGAAACTCGTGTTCCTCCCGCAAAGCGCGCAAATGTCTTTTCCGCTTTCTGGACTCCATAAAAACATCGAAGCGCAACACGTACATCCGCAGGTCGTCTACGGAGTCCGGGTCGATGCCGAAGGTGCTCATCGGCGGGCAGACGTAGATGGCATCCTGACGCAGTTGATGCTCCACGTTTTCCAAACGCAGGCGTCCTCGCCCCCCGGTGACGACCAGCAAGATGTGCGCGTTCGTAAACTGCTGGCGGAGACGCTCATGCTCGTCCCCTTTTACCCAGGCAATATCGCGAAGCTTGAAAATGACATCCGCCATCACAAGCTCTGTAAACTCCTGAAACAAGGCTTGCCTATCGCTCATCATTGTCACACCTTTTGCCTTACGGAATAGTTCACAACGGACTGCTTTTATGTAAAAACGAATCGTTTCTTTAATTATTCATTTTGATAATAATTCTCAATATCGTGCTAAAAGTATATCAAAATAGGGCCGAGCTTCCTATCTTCAATTATTAGCAGCGCCCGAAATGAAAAAAGCTCCACCTCCAAAAAGGCCGAGCTTTTCCGTCGCGATATCAGGCTTCTAGCGGGTTGCTCACCGTCTGCCTGCCTCGCTCATGTACTTCATGATTTTGATGACGTAATGCTGGGTTTCTTCCGGGGCGAGCGTCAGCCACTGCTTGCCCCCCTGGCGAACGGCGTGCCAGACGTGGTTCAGCCCCCAGTTGTACGCAGCCAA
This sequence comes from Brevibacillus sp. FW306-2-1A-C05A, assembly GCF_058781555.1. Lineage (NCBI taxonomy): Bacteria > Bacillati > Bacillota > Bacilli > Caryophanales > Paenibacillaceae > Brevibacillus > Brevibacillus sp. FW306-2-1A-C05A. The sequence continues at coordinate 37,018 of NZ_JBYSWV010000033.1, read as the reverse complement.
CGCCATCGGCAGATCGCCGTCAAATTCATACAGCATCTCCTTGATGTACATGGCGCCGCCCAAAATGTTTTGCCACGGATCCGTTCGATCCACGCCGAGTCCGCGGGCGGTCCTCTCCTTGAGCTGCATGATCCCGAGCGCCCCCGCCCTGCTCATGCCTGCATTTTGGCCAAAATCAGACTCCGCATAGGCGATCCCGTAAAGCAGCAGCGAATCGAGCTGAAACAGGCGGGCTGCCTTATCCAGCCACTTCTTTATTTTCGGAAGTTGCTCCCCGTCCTCTGCCGTTCTATGCGGAATGCGCAAAATTTGACCGACATGAAGCACGTCGGAAACGAACCGGTTTGCCTGCTGAAGCGCTCCGATCGTCGTGCCGTGCGCACAGGCAATTTGCCACAGGCTTTCTCCCGGCTTGACTGTATGCCGTGCGTCGCTCACGCAAAGCGGCTGTCCCGGACAGCCATGCTCCCCGGCACCAGGCACGCAATCGGCCGCATCGGAAGCCAAAATCCCTTCCTCCACGAGCGTGCGAAGCATAAATCGCGCGCGTTGCCCGTAAGTATGAGAACGAGCCGTCCGCAGTCCGTGCGCCTGAAGCGTTTTTCTCTCGTCTGGCCTCTCCAGATAGTGCCGGAGCAAATCCACTGTCTGTATCGGCGAGGACGATGCCAGCATATCATGGCCGGGAGTAAAAATACGCCTCAGCCCGATAGAGTCGCGCGCGAGCAGCAAACTGCCGCTTCCTGCTGCTTGCAGCATCCGCTCCGAGATTGGCTTTTCTAAAGACTGCACCTCGATGACGATATCGGCTTGCCGATAGACCTGCCGTGCCTCCATCCGGCCTGGCTGCTCCACAATCCAGTCGCGCGGAATGTTCAAGCCAAAAATAGGCTTCATCTGCCCCCATTCCTTGCCGTAAAAACGGACGGGAATCCCCAGCGCCAGCAACGGCCAGATGAGCGTGTGCAAAGAACCCGCGAGATCGTGCTCCAACTGATGCCGATACATGTACGGGCAAGCTGGAGATACGACTGCCACAGGCAGGCGTGGGCCGTTCCCGCTCTCGCCAGGCTGATACAACTGCTCGTCGTAGCCGAAGTCCATATGCGCAGCGCGGATTCCGGCCTCCCGATAGACCAAAACCGTTTCCGGCGAGACGGTAAAGACAAAATCAACCTGCATGCGCAGCGCGACAGGCAGTGACCAGATGTGGACAAAAGCCGGGTCTTCCTCCGCCCAGTAGACCAAGGGCGCCTGCTTGATCTGCTCGCACAAGTACGCTTGCTGCGTCAAGGTCAGCTCTGGCCCCCAGCCTGTCATGACGATGAGGGACGGCCGAAACGATTGCAACAACGCAGGCAGATGCCGCTCGGTCAACAGCCCGGAAATCAGCACCTGATGGCCAGCGTCGTGAAACCCGTACGGCAAACCGTGAAGGAGCGCCTGGCACTTTTCCAAAAACAAAATTCTCATGTGCTCCCTCCACCACGTCAGTTTGCTTTTACTGCTGTCGCTCCCTGATTTTCAAATATTGATCGACGTATATATCATAGGAAGTCAGCCCGTTTTCCTTCATAATGTGCTCGATGGTCACGCCGTAAGCCTGGGCAATTTTCCACAGCGTATCGCCGGGGCGGACATCGTGCACCTCGTACCGCTCGCGAATCAGGTCCGCGTACGAGATCAACTGGCCTTGCCCTGCCGCAGTGGCGAGCGTTTGCGGCAAAAGCCCTTGCTCTTGCAGCACCTGCACCATGTAGTCGGCGCGATGCTGATAGTTGGCGTGGCTCACAGCCCGTCTTCCCTGCTCGCGGATTTCTTTTCGCTTCTCTGGATGCTGCAAGTAATGCTCGATGATTTGCAGCGTATCTGTGGCAGAAGCAGCCGCGACCAGTTCTTTTCCGGACGTGAACATGCTGCGGACGGCCTCTGTATCCTGGGTGACGAGAAACCCGCCCGAGCCTAAAATCTCATATGTCCGCTGTGTGAACTGCGTCTCGTAGTTTTGCAGGCCGATCATGATGTCTGCCGAGCTGTAGACTTTGTGGGCATCCGGGTAAGACAAATAGCCGTGAATCCACTCTGATGGAATGTCCATGCCCAAATACGGCTTCATTTTATCCCAGTCCCGCCCGTAAAAGTCGATGCGCATGCCCTCGTGAAGCAGAGGGCGAATCAGTGTAAACAGCGAAACAAGCCGATAATGGCCGCTATACTGCTCAAATACATGCGGATAAGCGTTGGCAACAACGGCGATGGAGGTGCGATACGCCTCCTCGGCCGGAACGGGACAATGGATGCTGGAGTGAAATCCGAAATCCATGTGTGCCGCCTTGATCCCCCGCTCCGCGTAATAATCCAGGCGCTTTGGGCAAATGGTAAAGACGAAATCGGGCTGCACTCTTTGAATAAGCGGCATCGTAAAGCTCTCTGTAAACGTAGGGTCTTCTGTCGCCCAGTAAACGAGCGGCACCTCTGTTTGCCGGACATGCCGAAAAATCCAGTCCAGCTTGACGGGTGTCTGCTCCGGCCCCCAGCCGATCATGACGATCAAATCCGGCTGAAACTCTCCCAGCATCTCGGGAATGTTTTGCTCCGTCAGCGGCCCCGAGATCATCACATCGTGTCCAGAGTCGCGAAACCCGTTTGGCAGCCCGTGAATCCACATCGGATGACTTTCCAAAAACAGTACGCGCATTTCCTCACCTCGCCGTCCTTCCTTCTGTTTCCACCCGATTACGGTTTACGTCCTTTTTGGTTTGGCAAATGCCTGCAGCTTTCCAAGCCCGTACTGGATGAGCTTTTCATTTTGGCTGTCAATGCCGTAAAAGAGCGTCCAGAAGCTGATGGTCTTGACGTAAAACGTTGTGATCCGCTCCAAAAACGTGGCGTCAATCTCCCGGGTGTAATGGCTCAGCACTTTTTGGGTAAAAGCCGCGCCGTACGCCCGGTATATGCCGACAAAATCATAGGCAGGGTCGCCTACCCCCATCGCTCCGAAGTCGATAATCCCGCTCAGTTGCCTTTTTTCAAAGTCGTAGAGCAGATGCTCCGGCTTCAAGTCGTTGTGCAGCAAGGCCGGCTTGAACCGGAAGTAGTCCGGGTTCGCCAAAAACGACTGAAAGGTTTGCCGGGTCCACCGTTGCAGCTCGACAGGCATGTAGGAAAAAGCCTTCCGCTCGATCCGTGCCAGAAAGTTCTCGTAAAAGAGCCGGGTCAACCCCGGATCAATCGCCTTGTCGAACGACTTTTCCAGCGGGTAGGCATGCAGACCGCTCAGAAAGCCGCCAATCGCCTCCGCTACCTTCTCTTGCTCCTGCCCGGACAGCCCGTTCATCTCTTCGCGGTAAAGCGGCTTGCCGAAAATCATCGGATAGCCTACGTACTTGATGTCGTCGGTCGGCGCAGAAGAATAGACAAACTGCGGAATCGCCACAGGCACCATCGACTCAAGCTGTGGCAAAATTTGCGTCTCCCGGCTGATAATCGCTTTGGCTTCTTCGGTCTTGGGGAAGCGAAAAATCATTTTTTCTCCCACGATGACGACGAAATTGCTCCAGCCTGTATCGTCCACCCGGAATGTTTCGTTACGTAGCTCTGGGTATCGCTCTTGCAGCAGCTTGCGTAAAGGCTCGAGTTGCACACGAAATACGCCCCTTTCCAGACTGCGTTCTAACTCAGTTGATGTATTGTATGACTTGGCTCACGAAAGGCAACGATAAAAAAGCCCCTAATGAAGCCTGCCTAGCAACATTTGGGGCTTTGCCGATATAGACGTGCTCATGGAAAAAAATTTTTTAACAATACTCAGCAAATATAGTATAATGGTGATAATGATTTTCATTTTCGTAAAAATTCATACTAGAGAGATTGTTACACATAAATGGCGGGTTGTTTACTCACAAAAACATATATAGAGAAAGGGAGGATTCTATGGAAAAAGTTTTGGAAGTAAAGGACTTACACGTGTCTTTTGATACGTATGCAGGTGAGGTAAAAGCGGTGCGGGGGGTTTCCTTCGACTTGCACAAAGGAGAGACTCTGGCCATCGTGGGCGAGTCCGGCTCCGGAAAATCGGTTACCTCGCAAGCTCTCATGCGACTCATCCCTTCTCCTCCTGGACGTATTCCGAAAGGACAAGTCCTGTTCGAAGGAAGAGATTTGGTCACCCTGTCGGAAAAAGAAATGCAGGACGTTCGCGGCCGCGATATTTCGATGATTTTCCAGGATCCGATGACCTCTCTCAACCCGACCATGACGATCGGGAACCAAATCATGGAGAGCTTCATCAAGCACCAAAAGCTGAGCCGTTCCGAAGCGCGCACCCGCGCCGTCGAGCTGTTGGAGCTGGTCGGGATTCCGTTCGCAAAAGAACGCGTCGATCAATACCCGCACCAATTCTCCGGCGGGATGCGCCAACGGATTGTCATTGCGATCGCCCTCGCCTGCAATCCTAAAGTTATCATTGCCGACGAGCCGACGACCGCGCTCGACGTTTCCATTCAGGCGCAAATTTTGGAGCTGCTCAAAGACATTCAGAAAAAAATGGGCACCTCGATCATCTTCATTACCCACGACCTCGGCGTCGTAGCCAACATGGCTGACCGCGTAGCTGTCATGTACGCGGGAAAAATCGTCGAGATCGGAAAAGTCGACGAGATTTTCTACGATCCCAAGCATCCGTACACATGGGGCCTGCTCGGCTCGATGCCTAGCCTCGATACGGACGACGAAGAGCTGATGTCTATTCCTGGCTCCCCGCCAGACATGTTCAAGCCGCCTGTCGGCGATGCGTTTGCTGCGCGCAATCCGTACGCCCTGAAAGTCGATCTGGAATACGAGCCGCCGATGTTCAAAATTTCCGACACGCACTATGCGGCAACCTGGCTGCTGCACGAAATGGCTCCACAGATCGACCCGCCCGCTTCTGCTGTGCGACGCAAGACTGCTTCTGCAGAGGCGAAGAAAGTCGAAAGCCCGCGTCCGAAAGCAACGATCTCGTACGACCAGCGCGAGAAGATCGTGGAAGTCAAAAACTTGAAGCAGCATTTCGACCTTGGCGGCGGACAAGTCTTGAAGGCTGTCGACGGCATTACTTTTGACATCTACAAAGGCGAGATTTTCGGACTCGTAGGCGAATCCGGGTGTGGAAAATCCACTACGGGCCGGACGATCCTGCGCCTGTATGACGCCACTGACGGCGAAGTGCTGTTCAAAGGCAAAAACGTCCACGGCAAAAAATCAGGCGAAGAGAAAAAATGGCTGAACCGCAAAATCCAGATGATTTTCCAGGACCCGTATTCGTCCCTGAATCCTCGTCTGACTGTATCCGATATTATCGCGGAAGGTCTGGATATCCACAAGCTCGCTACTAAAGAGCAGCGCATTGCGAAAGTACATGAGCTTTTGGAAACGGTCGGTCTCAACCGCGAGCACGCCAACCGTTACCCGCATGAGTTCAGCGGCGGGCAGCGCCAGCGCATCGGTATCGCGCGCGCTCTCGCAGTCGATCCCGAGTTTATCATTGCCGACGAGCCGATCTCCGCACTGGACGTATCCATCCAGGCGCAGGTCATCAACCTGCTCAAACGTCTGCAAAAAGAAAAAGGGCTGACCTATCTGTTCATCGCCCATGACCTGTCGATGGTGAAATACATCAGCGACCGCATCGGCGTCATGTACCGCGGCCGCATCGTCGAGTTGGCGGAAAGCAACCGCCTGTACGAAAATCCGATTCACCCGTACACCAAGTCCCTGCTCTCTGCGATTCCTTTGCCAGACCCGGATTACGAGCGCAACCGCAAACGGATTGTGTTCGACGATCAGGAGTACCTGCAAAACCAGGACGAGGAAAGAGTGCTGCGGGAAATCGAGCCAGGCCACTATGTCGCCTGCACCCAGAAAGAATTTGAACGCTACGGCGGCGGCGTGCTGGTGTAAGACTCGTGCAAAAACGTGCAAACGCGTACACGCATGCCATACCAAAAAGGGAGAGAGCCTTGGCTCTTCTCCCTTTTGCTTTTTCATCTGTCAAGGCTTCATTCTGAGCAGGCGCATGCTGTTTAAAATGACCAGCAAAGCAGCGCCCGTGTCGCTTAAGACTGCCAGCCACAAGGTCAGCCAGCCCGGAAAAATCAGCACGAGTGCGGCCAGCTTCACCACGATGGAAAACCAGATGTTTTGTTTGATAATCACCAGCGCTTTGCGGCTGATGCTGACGGTGTGCGGCAGCTTTTCCAGGTTGTCGGCCATCAGGACGATATCGGCTGTTTCCATCGCGGTATCCGTCCCTGCTCCGCCCATCGCGATGCCCAGGTCGGCAGTTGCCAGCGCAGGCGCGTCGTTGATGCCGTCCCCGACCATTGCGACGACTTTGCCCTCCTGTTGCAGCTTTTTCACCGCTTCCACCTTGTCCTGCGGGAGCAGCTCGGCAAAATAACGGTCTACGCCCGTCTGGGCCGCTACCTTTTTCGCCGTTCCCGCATTGTCGCCTGTCAGCATGATGATCTCGCTGATCCCGGCCGCTTTCAGCTTGCTGATCGCGCCGACGGTAATCTCGCGGATCGTATCGGCCACTGCGATCATGCCAAGCAGCTTTTGGCGGGTGCCGATCACGATCAGCGTGTTGCCTTCCGCTTGCAAAGACGCGATCTGCTCCTGCCAGGCGCTCATGTCTACGCCCAGCTCGGCAAACAGCGCGGGCTTTCCGGCGTAGTACACTTCGCCATGAATCGTCGCCTGAACGCCTTTTCCCACCAGCGCCTGGAAGTCCTCGCCCGCGAGCGCCGCCACCTGCTTTTCCTTGGCGTATGCCACAATCGCCTGGGCAATCGGATGGCTGGAGCGCTCCTCCATCGTTCTGGCAATCGCGAGGATGGCTTCCTCCGTCTCGCCTGCGGCCACCACCTGCGTCACGCGCGGCTTGCCCTCTGTCAGCGTGCCTGTTTTGTCAAAGGCAATCGCCTCAATCGCTCCGGCCCGCTCCAGAAATGTCCCGCCTTTTATCAGCACGCCGTTTCGCGCTGCGTTTCCGATCGCCGATACGATGGCAACGGGCGTCGAGATGACCAATGCGCACGGGCAAGCGACCACAAGCAGCTCCAGCGCCTTGTAAAACCATTCTCCCCACGTGCCCATGCCGAGCACGGGAGGGAACACGATCACGAGCAAAGCGAGAACAAGCACGATTGGCGTGTACATGGCGGCGAACTTGTCGACGAACGCCTGAGTCGGAGCCTTTTTCTCCTGGGCCTCCTCCACCAGATGAATGATGCGCGCAATCGCCGTATCCTCGACGAGCTTTGTCACCTTGATTTCCAGAGCGCCGCTTTCATTCACGCTGCCTGCGAACACCGCGTCGCCCGCCTGCTTGTCGACCGGGATGGACTCCCCGGTAATCGGGGCCTGATTCACGCTGGAATGTCCGGACAAAATATCGCCGTCGAGCGGGATTTTCTCCCCCGGTTTGACCACGATCACGTCGCCTACGCCAATCTCTTCTACGGACATTCTCGTCAGCGCATCGCCTTTTTTCACCCACGCTTCAGGCGGAGCCAAATCCATCAGGTTGCGGATCGAATCGCGCGTCTTCTCAATGGACTTGGTCTGTAGCAGATTGCCGATGGAAAACAGCCAGACAACTGTCGCTCCCTCCAGCCACTCTCCGATCAGCGCTGCGCCAAGCGCCGCTACGGACATCAAGACGTTCATGTCCAGCGACTTGCTCTTGATCGCGTAAAAAGCGCTGCGCGCCGGGCGGTAGCCGCCGCTGATAATGGACAGGGCGTACAAAATCGTGCTGACCCACGGAGAGGCGCTGGTCAGCGAAACCAAAAAGCCAAGCGCCAGAAACGCGCCGGACAGTGATGTGAGGACGGTGCCTGCGCGATCGTTTTGGACCGCCTCGCGGGCTGTTCGCCGCTCAAGCCGTTTGGCGCTGTAGCCTGCCTTGGCGACTTCCTTGATGACGGCTTCGTCCTGCAGTCCGTCGGAGACAAGCTGCATTTTTCCGGTGGAAAAGTTGACGCTCACTTCCTTTACCGCAGGCAGCGACTTCATGTGCCGCTCCAACGACTTCGCGCACGAGCTGCAGTCCATGCCGTGCACGCGATACACAATCGCCTGCGCAGACAAAACGCCCGCGCCGTCCGAAGCGATCGCGGCGGCTGGCTCCAGCACCGTGAGAATTTTTTTGTCATGGGTATGCTCCGAGCTGCAATGGTGCCCGCTGCAGCACCCGCCTTGTTTTGGTTGATTTGACATATGCTCTCACCTATTTCCCAGGCATCTATTTTCCCCAACTGCTTCCGCGTCCATCCAACAAACATTCAAACAAATATTTAATTATTATATTATCGGATACCAGTTTCTGGTTCAAGTGAAGATTTTTAAAGTTTTGCGCCTATTTGTTCCCCATGAAAAAAGGCCAACCAGAAAACGCTGGCTGACCTGACAATATAAAATTGGCTCTCGTCAGATGATATCCCCTAATGTCCAATGAGTGATCGCTGCAGAACGCAATATGGGCCAAGTACAGCTTTCAGCATTCGGAAAAAATGATGATCCAGCAGGCTATCCATTATTACGAGGATCAACTCCTCCCGGCATAGCACTTTAGACAAATCACACACTCACAATCTCCTAATCACACTTCAGCCGCGCATGCGCATTAAGTGGCGTTTCGATCCCTTTCCACCTATATTCTCATCTCTACATTTGTCTTATACAAGGCCTGTTTCCAGGGGCATATGCAGCCAAAACTTCTGTTACGTGTTTTGTGGATTATCGCAGTCGTTAAAATATGTTAAATTTTTACTTTTTTAATAGATTACAAAATACGACAACATTTTCATTCACTTTCTGATAATTTTAATATTGTGAAAGGTCCTTCCCGGACTAACACCAAATTAATCTTTTCTCTACGATTACTTGCACAGTTCTACTAGCCTCTGTCTTAGTGGTGCCAGCAGCGAATGCAGCAAAAGTGGATTATTCGAGTTTGAGCAGTAAAGAGCTGGCAAAAAAGGTTCTTTCATTAAGCGACACTCAAACAAAATCGCAACAGCATTCGTTAAAGTCGGCGATTGCCAACCTTTCTGACGAAGAGTTTGATTCTTTTGTCCACAACTTAGTCATGCAAAATAACGGAACTGACGAAGAATTGTCGGATAAACTAAAGCCGCTCGGAGTAGAGTTGGAAACAAAGAAAAACAGTAAAATTGGTCCTACGGCAATGCAGGCTGGAGACATCAACCTCGAACTTTCAACCGCCAAACGAGCTGGTCAATCTTACTATCGTCTAATTGCTTCTTGGAATCCAAAAGATAACGAGTTTTACCCTGCGACTTATGACTTACTCTCTATTGAATGGGATCCTACTGTGGGGGAATATTACAGCAGTAACGTGGGAGATACAAAGTATGTAACTGCTCGGGATGGATCAGAACGGAAAAAGGGAATTTACTTGTTTAATGTACATGACACTGAATTAGACTTCGGTTCTTATGCTGCAGTCTATGTAACCAAAAAGAAAAACTCAACATTAGATTTTGGTGCAAGATATGTCCACACTTTTGACACTAGAACATGGGGAACCAGCTTCGAAGCAAACTTTAGTTACGCAAAAACGGGGCCAACTGGTGGCTTACAATTTAAACTTACGCCAACCAAGACAGAGAAAAGTTGGCAAGTTTGGGTAGATGACGTTTTGGAATGGTAGTTTAAAAATTTAAGAAGAGCATTCGGACAGCCGGATGCTCTTTTATCATGAAAGGATGGAGAGAAAAATGAAAAGAATGTCAATGTTCCTTTTGCTTGCTAGTTTGTCTCTCATGACAGCCTCTTGCACCACCGCTTCACCAGACCATGTACATGTTCAATATCAAATTACGTTAACGGATGTATTTAAACATCAACACTCATGTTCACTCTATCAATTTGAAAAAATTACCGAAGAATTATCTAATGCACAAGACAAAGAAAAACTAGCGTATATTTCAGGAATGATTGATAGTAATCTAATAGATAATCCCGCCTTCCTTCCAGCGATTATCCTAACCAATGATGAAACAAAACAAATAATAGCCGATGAACAATTGCAATCTGGAGTTTTAACATTATATCAGTATAAAAGAGATTATCTGAAAAAATTACAATCGCTAATTGAACAGAATGATCTTACGGAAATTCAAAATAAGCGAGATGAACTAAAGAAACTAAGCACTCTTATGCCGAAAATAAATGATGATCGGCTTTTCAGCAATGATAAAGCAAAAATCGAATCATATAAAAAAGATCTGGAATTGGTTATCCAACAATTTCCGAAGTAACGGAATTATCCTTACTTCCCATCCGCTGTGGTGGTCTCCAGCCATAACGCAAACTGTCGATCGCTCTACCGTATAGAACCGGGAACGATCGCCAGTTTGTTGAAACAGTTCTTTTCTAGCATGGACAGCACGACTTTTGGAACTTTGCAAACGACACTGCGGCGGAGCTAGAGCCTTTTTTTCGTTACTTCGTCTGCTTCTGTGCAGCGTTGGCAGCCGTTTGCCAACGCTCGCCACAGTCCAGGCAGACGCATTTAAGAATTTTTTTCTTTTCCAGGTGCATGCGAACGGCAAACAGCACGAATGCGCCCATCAGACCGAGAAACAGGAAAATGACAGGCGTTCCTTTCACGGAGACGCCGATCACCCCGAGCACCACCAGTACAGCCGCGTAGATGGAAATATATAAAGGTCGGTTGATCGTTTCGGTAAAGTCGATTTTCTTGGAACGGCACTTTGCGCATTTTTGTTGGAAACTCATCGCTTTCTCTCCCTGTTTTCACAATCACGTACAAATGCAATCATGTCCATCTTACACGAAAACAGGGAGGGGCACTACTGCTATCCTCTGCAATTGCTCGCGAGACGCTGATCGTCCTGGGGCGCTGGCTCCCGCTACCTTGCGATCGGAAAGCCTTGTCTCGCCCATTCGTCAAAGCCGCCGAGCAAATTTTGCACACGGGAAAAGCCGTTGGCCCGCAGCAAACTCACGGCTACCGCGGATCGTCGCCCGCTTTTGCACTGAACCAGGATCGGAGTATCGCGCGGCAGCTCCTGCATGCGCTCTGGCAAGTAGCCTAGCATGATGTGCTTCGCTCCCGGGATAGCGCCTGCCTCCCACTCTTTTTGGTAACGGACATCGAGCACGTACAGTTGTCCTGCCTGCACCTGCTCTCGCGCCTCCCCGGGCGTGATTTCTGCGTAGGATTCAAACCGCGAATCGCAAGCAAGCTCGTAGACAGCAGGGTCCATCACACCTGCTACCTGATCCAGCCCAATCGACTGCAAATCTTTCAAAACAGCAGGAACGGACTGCTGGTCGGCGAGCAGGTACACGGGGCGTTCATAGTCCAGCAGCCAGCCCGCCCACGTGGGAAAAGATTTGTCGTACGGCAGGTTGATGACTCCCGGCACATGTTTTTTGGCAAACAAGCCTGGCGGACGGGTATCCACGACAACGCCCCGTTTCGTCCACGCTTCCACTACGCTGATGGAGGCTTCTGCATGCACAGGTGCGGCTATTTGCTGCACCAGCCGCGGCCCTACTTTGTTCCAATGCTTCATCATCGCAAAATAAGTCGGCGGCTCAGGCTGGCCCGCAAGCAAGCTTTGCACGAACTCCTGTTCATTTTCATGCTGCAACGCCCAATTCGTGCGCTTCTCATACCCGACCGTCGACGACTGGACGGCCCCGATCGCCTTGCCGCACGCACTGCCGGCCCCGTGCCCCGGCCAGACTTGCAAATAGTCGGGGAGCTGCTTGAAGCGCGTCAGCGAGTGAAACATTTGGCGCGCCAGCTCTTCGGCGGAGCCGCTCACGTTCGCCGCTTTTTCCAGCAGGTCCGGGCGGCCGACGTCACCGACAAACACGAAGTCCCCGGTAAAAATGCCAATCGGTTCATTCGCTGGCGAGCCGCCGTCCGTCAAGAGCAGCGCAATATGCTCCGGCGTATGTCCTGGCGTGTGGAGCACCTCGAAGGCCAGCTTGCCGATCTGGAATGTATCCCCGTCTTTGAGCAAGCGGTGGCTGTACCCGGCGGCGTATGCGTAGCGCCACTGCGGCCCTCCTTCGTCTGTCAAATAGAGGACGGCTCCGAGTCTGGCCGCGAGTTCCCGCGCACCGGAGAGGAAGTCGGCATGGATATGGGTTTCCGTCACGCCGACAATCTGCACGCCGTTTGCTTTTGCCGTCTGCACATACTGCTCGATGTCGCGCGCCGGATCAATCACAATCGCTTCGCCTGCCGCCTGGCAGCCGACCAGATAGGAAGCCTGGGCCAATTTGTCGTCGTAAAAAAATTTGAGCAGCATACCGTCGCCCTCCTTCTTTCTTATCCGCGTTTGTCTGTCCTACATCCTGCCTTTGAGCATGCCGTGCCAATACATGACGGGAAGCAGCTCTTTTTTCAACCAGTACATGCTACGCCGTTCACGGGATTGATCGAACGGGAACGTCTCCCGTGGAATCTGCTCGTAATCAAATTCCGCCAAAATCAATTTGCCGTAGCCCGTTACGAGCGGGCAGGAAGTATAGCCGTTGTATTGCCGATAGTCCGGCTTGCCGTTGATTTGCGACAGCAGGTTTTGCACGACGACCGGAGCCTGCTTGCGGATGGCCGCGCCTGTTTTGGAGGTCGGCAGATTGGCGCAATCCCCGAGCCCGAAAACGTTGGCAAAACGCGTGTGCTGCAGCGTATGCTTATCCACGTCCAGCCAGCCGTCAGCAGCGGCGAGCGGGCTTTTTTTGATAAAATCAGGGGCGCTCATCGGCGGCACGACGTGAATCATATCGTAGGCCATCGGCACGAGCTCGCGGGTATTCACGTTTTCGAAGACCGCTTGCTTTTGGTCCGCGCGAATCTCCACGAGGTTGTGCTGGAAGCTTGTATAAATCTGTTTTCTGTCGACGACCTTCTGCAAGGCATCGGCATACTTTTGCACGCCGAAAATGGTCGACGCCCCCGAAACAAACCGGACGATGGATTGCGAGCGCACACCCGACCGGCGAAAGTAATCGTCCGCCAGGTACATGATTTTTTGCGGAGCGCCGCCGCATTTCACCGGGGTGTTCGGCTGGGTGAAGATCGCCGTCCCGCCCTGAAACTGGCGGATGCTCTCCCATGTGCTCGCGACGTAGTCGTACGAGTAGTTGCTGCATACGCCTGCTTTGCCGATGCTCTCCTTGAGACCTTTTACTTTGTCCCAATCGATCTGGATTCCGGCTGCGACAACCAGATAGTCGTAGTGCAGCTTGTTTCCGGACGCCATCATGACGGCGTTGTCTTTTGGCAAAAATTGCGTGACGGCCTCTCTGACCCATATCGCGCCTCTCGGAATGACCGCCGCTTCGTCGCGTACGGTCACCTCCCTGCTGACAACTCCGGCACCTGCAAGCGTCCACAACGGCTGATAGTAGTGCTTGGCCGCATCATCGACAATGGCAATCTGCCCCGCGAGTTCGCGCGATTTGCGCAGGAGTTGCGCTGCGACCGTGATGCCTGCACTCCCGCCTCCCACAATTACCAGCTTGTAACGCGTCTGTTGACCCGTCTTTGGCATAGTCCTCCACCTCATCTCTTTTGACACTGTGCTAGAAGGGGCGCTTAGCCGCTCGCCCTGCCACGGGCAGGCAGCAGCCTTGAGGTTGTCTGGAATAATCAGGAAAAACCCCCTATCAAAGAGCTATGACGATCGCCCGCGGAAAATGAGCCTGATCGCTGGAGTTGTATGCCGAGTCCGCATTCTGGCCAGCCGGGACTGCAAAATGCCTTTTCTCTTTTCGCGCGAATGTCTATAATAGTAGGACATTGAAGTAAGCAAGAGGTGATTTTTACGGTGGACGACATCTGTGAGATTCAATGCTATGACGAAGAAAAAGTCAGTCGCTTGAAGCCGTACGCTACAGAATCCGAAGGGGTAGCGAAAATTTTCAAGGCGCTCGCCGACGACACCCGGGCGAAAATCATTCATATTTTGTCCATGGAAGACGAGCTGTGCGTCTGTGACGTCGCAGCCATCATCGGCAGCTCCATCGCCAACACCTCGCATCATTTGCGGCTTCTGCGCAACATGGGCCTGGCCAAATACCGCAAAGAAGGCAAGCTCGTCTTTTATTCGCTGGACGATGACCACGTGCGCCATCTGATCTCAGCGGGAGTAGAGCATGCCAAAGAACAGAGATCGACTGTCCGAGCTACGTGATCGCTCGGTTTTTTTATTTTTCCATGCGCCCTTTTCGCAAGCGCAAGGAATTCAGCACGACCGACAGCGAGCTGAACGCCATGGCGATTCCTGCCAGCCACGGCGCCAAAAAGCCGAGCATTGTCGCCGGAATTGCGATCGCATTGTAAAAAAAAGCCCAAAACAAGTTTTGCCGGATGTTTTTCATCGCCATTTGGCTGAGCCGGATAGCGTGGACCACCCCTTTTACCTCGCCGTGCATGATGACGACATCGGCTGAATCCTTGGAAATGTCCGCTCCCGTTCCCAGCGCAATGCCGACGCTCGCTGCGGTCAGAGCAGGCGCGTCGTTGACCCCGTCGCCGACCATGGCGATTTTTTTCCCTTTTTCTTGCAGGCGCAAGATCAACTCCGCCTTTTGGGCAGGCAGCACTCCCGCGTACACTTGCTCGATTCCCGCCTGTCTCGCCACGCTTTTCGCCGTATATGGGTTGTCTCCCGTAATCATGATGATGTCCTTGCCCATTTTTCGCAGTTGGGCGACCGCTTTTTTCGCGTCTCTTTTCAACTGGTCCGACAGCACCACATACCCGGCCAGCCGCCCGTCGATGGCTGCGAGCAGCACCATTTTCCCTTCCGCTCCGTGCCGCACCAACTGATCGAGCACAGTGCCGATGTCCACGTTGTTTCGGGTCAGCAGCTTGGGGGAACCGACCACCACTGCATGCCCTTCCACTATCGCCTCGATTCCATAGCCGGGCAGCGAGGAAAAGGACGTGGCTGTCGGGATGGACAGCCCCTGTTTTTTCGCATGGGCCACAATCGTTGCCGCCAACGGGTGCTCAGAGGTCATTTCCGCCCCGGCCACCAGGCGCCAAAACGCCGCCTCGCTCCATCCGCGCGTGTTGACGCCGACGACCTCGTGCGCCCCTCTGCTCAACGTGCCTGTTTTGTCAAACACAATCGTGTCGATCTTTTGCAACGCCTCCAAATACTTTCCCTGCTTGAACAGAATGCCCATCTGCGCCGCTCTGCCGGATACGACTAGGATCGACATGGGAGTAGCCAGCCCGAGTGCGCACGGACAAGCGATAATGAGGACGGCAATCGCCTTTTCCAGCGCCCCGCCCAAGTCTTGAGGCGCAAAGACGTAGTACCAGGCCAAAAACGTCACAGCGGCAATCGCAATGATGATCGGCACAAACACATCGGTAATTTCATCCGCCACCCGCTGGATCGGCGCCTTCGACAACTGCGCTTCCTCCACCGTACGGATCACCTGCGTCAGCGCCGTGTCTTCCCCGACCTTCGTCGCCTTGACCTTCAGCCAGCCGCTCTGGTTCAGCGTCGCCCCGATTACGGAATGCCCGCTCCATTTTTCTACAGGCAGGCTTTCCCCCGTGAACATCGACTGGTCGACGCTCGCGTGCCCTTCCAGCACGATCCCGTCCGTCGGTACCCGCTCGCCTGGCTTGACGAGAAAAATATCGCCCACCGCAAGCTGCTCGACAGGAACCGTACACACCTCTTCGCCGCGCACCACATGCGCCAGCGCCGGTTGCAGTTCGTGCAGTTGTCCGATGGCATGTTTCGTCCGGTCCTTCGCCATCGCCTCCAAATATTTGCCCAGCAGTAAAAACGTGAAGATTACCGCGCAAGACTCGTAGTAGACAGTCAGGCCGTGATTCGCCTGCCCGATGGTCGTAAAGGTCAAGTAATGGCTGTACAAAAAAGCGGTCGAGGTGCTCAGCACGACCAGCACGTCCATGTTGGCCGAGCGGTTTTTCAAGGCGTTCCACGCCCCGATGTAAAACGATTGCCCGATGAACAACTGAATCGGCAGGGTCAGCGCGAACTGGAACAAAGGCGCCAGAAACAAAGGCGGCACCCATAGAAACGACGTCACAGAAAAATGCGCCGCCATCGCCCACAACAGCGGCATCGTCAG
The DNA here is from genome assembly GCF_058781555.1 of Brevibacillus sp. FW306-2-1A-C05A. Classification (NCBI taxonomy): domain Bacteria; kingdom Bacillati; phylum Bacillota; class Bacilli; order Caryophanales; family Paenibacillaceae; genus Brevibacillus; species Brevibacillus sp. FW306-2-1A-C05A. Next base: position 20,842 of record NZ_JBYSWV010000033.1, on the reverse strand, counting down.
AATGGCCGAGAAAATAAACCGCCAGAGCAGCGCCCTTTTTTCCCCTTGCGTCTCTTCCTGCTTCAAGCTCGCGGAAAAACCGAGCTGCTCGATTTTCGTCATGATCTCCTGATCGTTGGTTTGCGAAGGGTCAAAGGCTACCCGCGCCTTGTTGGTCGTCAGATTGACGTGTACCTCCTGCACACCCTGGACCTTGCGCAGCCGTTTCTCAATCCTGTTGGCACACGCTGCGCAGGTCATGCCTGTAACCTGATACGTTTGGTGGATGGTCATGAAAAAACTCCCCTTCAGCTTCCGAACATGTCCTCATGTCCAACCTATGCGCCAGGACAATTTCGTAGAAGATGAAGTATGAACGGCAGCGGCCGTGAATACGATAGGGAAGCTTGTAACTTATGGGAAAGTGGTGAACATGATGCGCAAATTTGTCGCCCTTCGGCTGTCGTGCCTGCTGCTGGCTCCATTTACCCTCATTGGCTGTGCCCCCCAGGACCATGTCGGGCACGCCAGTACCGCTGCCACGCAGCAAGCGAACACGCCGATGCTTGAGGAGCTGTCGATTCCTTTGCAAGTAGCGCTCGATCCGTCCCCGGCCAAAAATGTGCAAGAAAACACGCTGCGCATAACCGTTCCGGCCGAGCATGCAGCCAAGCTGGAAACTGCTACCGTATCCGTCTCCCTGACCATGCCGAACATGGACCACGGGGCAATCGTCTTCGAAGCCGTGAAGGAAAAGGAAGGTGAATACGTCGCGCAAATCATACCGACCATGCTGGGCGATTGGCTGGCTACGATTACATTTGAGCTTGACGGCAAAGCCATGAGCACCACCTATCCTTTTCGCGTCGAGCCATGAGCCCGCCGCCTCACCTACCACAGCCACGGGTTGACGGTAGGAATCCAGCCGTTGATCGCCAGGCCGCGCAACACAGACAAGATTCCGATACATAGCGCGAGCGCATTGCCGACGAAGAGCACCTTGACACGCAGTGTTTTGGTCAGGACAAAAGAAAACAGGCCAATCGCCGCGAGCGCGGGCAACGTGCCAAGGCCAAACACGCCCAAAGTCGCCATCCCTTGCGCCATGCTTCCGGTCGCGGCTGCTTTCATATGCATCGTATAGGTCAGCCCGCACGGCAAAAAGCCGAGCAAAAGCCCGCTGACCAGCACTGGCGCGATTCCTTGCCGTGATTTGAGCAGGTGCAACAACTTTTGCGCGGACGAAAGCTGGAGCGGGCTGTATTTGTCCAAGGGCAAAGCGAACTTTTTGACGACCCAGAGAATGATGAACAGCCCTCCGGCGATATTGGCAATGCCCTGCAATCCGATGACCACGCCTGCCGCATTCACAAACGACCCGGCGAAACCCATGAATGCGCCTACGGCCATATACGTCACAATCCGGCCCGCATTGTAAGCCAGAATCGTTTGCAACAGAGACGCTTTGGACTGAAGCGTCATGGCCGACATGATCCCGCCGCACATCCCCAGGCAGTGGGGAGCGCTGAACAAGCCTGCCAGAAAGACGAGCCAGTAATCGTAGAGTCCAGTATTCATCCCGCAGCCCCTCTTTGTCGGAAAAAAGTATGGTTTTGCGCTGTTCGCCGTCCGGGCACTTTTCCGCGAATTTGCATTTGCCTCTGCGTCGGAAAGCCAACATCCTTTTCCTAGCGTAATGGATAGCCGCTGCATTTATGACTCCGCAGCAAACGAAAGCGCCCCCGGCCTGTCTTACTTCCGGGGGCGTTCATGCGCGGGCAGGCTGACCTTGACTGTCGTGCCTGCTCCTATGTCACTGTCGATGTCGATGATGCCTTTTGCCGCCTGCACGATTTTATGGACGATCGCGAGTCCAAGCCCGCTGCCTGTCGCTTCCCGATTGCGGGACTTGTCCCCTTTGTAAAAGCGCTCAAAAATATGCTGCCGCTCCTCCTCCGAAATGCCGATCCCCGTATCGCGAATCGTCACGACGAGATCAGACGGCGCTTGCTGGATCGACAAGGAAATCGTGCCGTGCGGCGGAGTAAACTTGATGCTGTTGGACAACAGGTTGATCCACACCTGATTCAGCAGTTGCTTGTCTGCCGTGATGAGCGTGTCCGGCAAATCCAGCTCTAACTCCAGGCTTTTTTGCTGCCATTGGCGCTCCAGCAGCAAAACGACCTGTCGCAACTGCTCGTCCAGCCGATAGACAGTCGGCTCGTACAAGCCCGTCTCTTTATCCAGTGAAGCGAGCGTCAAAAGCTGTTTGCTCAAAGATGAGAGACGGCGGCTCTCCTCCTCGATGATCGTCAAGTACTCATCCCTCTGCACCTCCGTCACGCCACCGCTGCGGATCGCCTGCGAAAAGCCCTGAATGGAGGCGAGCGGAGACTGGATTTCGTGCGAGACGTTGGACACAAACTCCTGGCGCATGTCATCGAGCTGCTTCAGCGACTCGGCCATTTGCGCGAAGTTGGCAGCCAGTTCGCCGATTTCGTCTTTGCGGGCGATGTCGAGCTGGATTTCGTACTCGCCTTCCGCCAGCTTTTTCGTCGCGTGGCTCAGCTTTTGAATCGGCCGCACCAAATAACGCGTAAACACCAGGATGAACAGCAGGCTGAGCAGAAACATCGCAGCCAAGAGCACGGCAAACATTACGTGGACTTCGCCAAATTGCTGCTCGATGCTGGGCCGCACAAACAAGGCGTATGTTTTCCCTTCCGCTTCCAGCGGCAAGCCGATGCTGTTTTTCAGCGTATTCTCGAAAAATCCGGTCACGAACAACCCGTGCTGTTCTTCCGTGATCCCTCTGTACATTTCCCCGGCCAGCACCTTTTGCACCGTCTCTCGTGCGAGCTGGTGGTCGCGAAAAGGCGCGCCGAACGATGTCGCTTGTCCGCGCTCGTCCACGAGGTACAACTGAAAATTGAGGTTGGCGACATGTGTCATAAACGCGTGCAGATCCATGCCGGATTTGTCCGTGTACAAAGCAACGATCTCCTGCCCGATCCGCGCAATTTTCTGTTCGTTGTAGGCGCGCATGTTGCGCTGGTAGTACTCGTTGGCGAGCAAAAAGCCGAGCGTTCCGCTGATGAGGACAATCGCGACAAACAGGAGGACGACCCGGAAGTAGAGCGATTTCATCCGTTGCGCACCTCCAGCTTGTAGCCGAGGCCACGAACGGTCGAAATGACAAAGTCGTCCGTTTTGTCCGTAAACTTTTCCCGCAGCCGCTTGATGTGGACGTCAATCGTGCGGCTGTCGCTCTCGTTGTCTCCGCCCCAGACCAAATCCAGCAGTTGATCCCGCGTAAAGGTCCGGTCGGGAAAGCTGGCGAGTTGGGCGAGCAGTTCGAACTCCTTGAGCGGGAGATGTACAGCTTCGTCCTTGATTTTCACGACGTGGCTCACCCGGTCGATGACGGTATCGTGCATGACAATGACCTGTTTGCTGACCATCTGGTAGCGGCGCAGCAAGGCTTTGATCCGGTAGAGCAATTCCGTCGGCTCAAACGGCTTGGTCAAATAGTCGTCGGTTCCGGCCAAAAACCCTTTCTCCTTGTCCCGCACCTCGCCTTTTGCCGTCAGCATGATGACGGGAAGGTCGTAGTAGTCGCGAATCTCCTTGCACAGCTCCCAGCCGTTTTTGCCTGGCATCATCACATCGACAATCGCCAGTTGCACCTTCTCCTGCTCAAGCAATGCCGACGCCTGACTGCCATCTGCGGCAGCCAGCACCCGATACCCTTCTTTTTCCAAATAAAATCGCAGTAGTTCGCGAATGTGCGCATCGTCGTCTGCTACGAGAATCGTTATTTTCATCTGGCTCCCCTCCTTACGTTCCGGCACGTATCCAAAGACTTGCGCCAGCGGGCTGAAGCTTGCCAGCCAAATCGCGGGCTGATCTGATTATACAAGGTAGCATCTCCTTTGTTTCAGCCTGTTACGCCATTTCTTGGGATGTGATCGCCACCTGATAGGCGGGTAGGTTTTGGCCGCTTTGTTGGCTGCTGCTGGCGTTAAAGCTCGTCTGCATGCCCGCATGGCTTGCGGTTCCCTCATGATAGCGGAACTGTATGAACGTCAGATGAACAAGCGTTGACAAAACGGCGTAGATGCGGCTTGCGACAAGCTCGGGCCGCTCCCTTCTGTGCCTTTTCCTCTAATCGTTTCCTCCGATCGGAATGTAAGGAAATCATGATGCCGCTGCTCGGCCCAAGCGGCGTCGGCTGGCAGGAACACGCAAAAAAGCAGCAGAACGTCGCGGCTCTGCTGCTTTTTTTGTCACTCGCTAAACTGTTTCGCAAACCATTGGGCCGAAGTCTCTACTTCCATCCTGGTCAACTGGTGGCCGTTCGATTCCCAATGCAGCGTCACGTCGGCACCCGCCGAGGCCAAAAGCTGCTTGAGTTCCTCGGACTCCAGCGGTGAGCAGATCGGATCGTTCGTTCCCGCCCCGATGAACACCGAAAGTCCGCTCATGTCAGGCAGAGGAATCCCGCGCCGCGGAACCATCGGGTGGTACAAAATCGCGCCGCGCAGCGGATTCGAATAGTGAAACAGCAGGCTCCCGGCGATGTTGGCACCGTTGGAATACCCGACTGCCACGATGTTTTCCCTGTCCAACTGGTATTGGACCGCTGCCTGATCCAAAAACTCGTGCAACTCCTCCGTGCGGTAGACCAAATCTTCCTCGTCGAAAACACCCTCGGCCAGACGGCGAAAAAATCGCGGCATGCCGTTTTCCAAAACATTGCCTCGGACACTGAGCACAGAAGCCCCCGGATGGATGAGCTGCGCCAGCGGCACCAGATCGTTTTCGTCTCCGCCCGTGCCGTGCAGCAACAGCAAGGTGGGAGCGGCGAGGTCCGTTCCTTTGCGAAAAATGTGCTTCATTACTTATCCTCCTCCAGTACGCGTACAGTGATCGGGGTCAAGCCTTGCTCGATCTGGGCGCGATGCGGCTCGTACCACTCTGGCAGCATCAGCTTTTCGCCCAATGCGTCAAACGGTTCGTCGCGCTCAAAGCCTGGCGGATCGGTGGCAATCTCGAACAAGATTTCGCCCGGCTCGCGGAAGTAGATCGCATGGAAATACTGGCGGTCGACGATGTCTGTCGGCTGAAGGCCCGCTTGCGCCACGCGCGACTGCCACAGGCGATGATCCTGGTCGTCCTTGGCCCGCCAGGCGATATGGTGGACGGTACCCGCTCCCCCTGCTCCCCTTGGCATCGGCTCGGCATTGACGTCAATGACATTGCCCAGGTCGCCGTGCGCCCGGAAGCGGACGAGGCCGTTTTCTTCGCCTACTTTGGTCAGGCCCATCAGTTTTTCCAATACTGCCATGGTGTGGTCGGGCGCGACACTGTAGAGGATCGCTCCCCCGAACCCTTTGATCGCTTTGTCAGCCGGGACGCCTCCGAATGCCCACTTGCTCGCGGGGCCGCCTTCGCGCTCGACAAGCTCCAACTGCAAGCCGTCTCTGTCGGTAAATTGCAGGTACGTTTCGTGAAAGCGTTCCACACGCTTGTACTCGACGCCGAACTTGTTCAGGCGCTCTTCCCAGAAAGCCATGGAGCCTGTCGGAACCAGAAACGTCGTATAGCCAACCTGCCCGCCGCCTACACGGCCGCGGCGCGCTGTCTCCCATGGGAAAAAGGTGATCGCGGTACCCGGGCTGCCTACCTCGTTGCCGAAGTACAGATGGTACACTTCCGGGGCGTCGAAGTTGATTGTTTTTTTGACCAGGCGCAGGCCGAGAATCCCTGCGTAAAAGTCGACGTTGTCCTGTGCGCTTTTCACAAAAGCGGTAATATGGTGAATGCCTGCTGTTTGCTGTGTCATTTGCTTGTACCTCCTGTTTTTGATTCGGACCGGAAAGTGTTGTAGCTGACGAACTCTCCGACTGGCTTGCGGTATCCTCGTACACGTTGGCTGGACGTGTCTTCTTTACCGATCGTAATCATCATCGCCGGGACGTAGCGGTCAGGAATTTGCAATATCTCGCGGACCGCCTCCGGATCGAAGCCGATCATCGGGCAAGTATCCCAGCCTTTGTCCTTGGCAGCGAGCATGAACAGCATAGCGGACAAGCTGGCGTTGCGAATCGCTTCGTCCCGTTTGAACGGCTCTCCCCCTGCTTCGTAAAAGGAATGGACAGACGAAACAGTATGATCGTATTCGCGCTGGTCCATGACGCCCAGGTGCAGCAGCCCTTCGTTGATGCGGCCTGCGTTTTTGTAGGCTTCCAGGTCGCCCAACACGATGATGACTGCCGAAGCTGTTTTTACCTTATATTGTCTCTGCGCCGCTTCATATACTCGCTCCTTCGTCTCCGGGTCTGTGACGACGACATAGTGCGCGTGCTGCAAATTGAAAGCAGATGGCGCAAACTTGACGAGCGACATGATGTCCTCGATGTCAGCCGTAGAGATCGGAACGGACGGGACAAATTTATTGGCGGACCGCCGTTTTTTCACCAATACAGAAAACTCGCTCATAAAAAACTCCTCCTCATCGTCGCGAATGGCTTCATTTTTTCTGGATTTTTAATATCTTAAATTTGAGATATTAGAGAAACAAAAACGTTGGATTGCGATTGCGCTGGATACTGACTGCACGCGAGGAAGTCTGGCGACAAGCAAGCGAGTATGTGCAGTGAATATCTTTAATTTGAGATAATTATAAAACGGGAATAACTCCTTGTCAACAGCTCGGGCCGGAAGAATCGTTCTCCCGACCCTGCACAGACTAACGGCTTTCCTTGACAGTGACGCAGAGCGAAGCCTCCTGCTCGAGCCAATTCTTCATTTGTTCCAGTTTAAACAACTGTTCAATATGGTACACCCCATGCGGAAAAGCTTGTGAATACAACGCTTTTGCGACGGCGGCAGCCACTTTGGCGGTCATTTTCGACTGATCGTGCCCGTGCAAAAGACACTCCGCGATGGCCGCGCGCTTTCCCGCTTTTCCCCGTGCCTCGACCTTGACGGCGAAGCGGTCATCGCCCATTTTCAGCCCCGCAAACGCCGCTACGGCTGCCTCATGCACCCGCGGCTTGCGCAGCAATCGGCACAGCCCTGCCGCAAGCCGCGCTACCCACTCCTGGTCGAAGCACAGCCGCGTCGATACCGATGGGACACCGAGCGTCCGGGCCAATGTCTGTTGATCGGAAAAAGGAAAGCGGTACGCCTGCTTTTTGCTTTTTCCCCAGACGGCCCCCGAAGTCGGCGAGCTTGCCGTCTGTCATGCTTCGGACGGACACCCGGCGGTGATGCAGCGTCACGTCATAGCTGGCGCAGGTCGAACCGGAGCGGACGCACTTTCCCCGCCGTTTCCCGGCAAAACGCTTCCGCTTTTTCCAGGCTGCGCCCTGCCGCATACACGCGGCCGGGGTATAGGTTCCCCAGCTCTTTGCATATTGTCGCGCCCACGTAGCCGTAGCCACCCACTACGACAATTTTGTCTTTATCCATAAGCTCTCGTCCTTTTGCTGTGAAAAACGTCCCGCCGTGTTTCACAAGATGGGTGTGACCGCCTGCGGGCAGGCAAAGCGGTCGTATCGGGTTGGTTTTGTTGACGCAAGTACGCGCCCTCGGCCCAGGCCGATGTTTGTCACTGGCGCGTCCTTTCGGGGCAGGGGGGCCGTTCTCCCCGCTACCTTTTCACAGCGAACCAGGCGTGGACCAGATAGGAGCCGAAGTAGCGGGTAGCGTGCTCGAAGCCAGCCTCCGCCATCAGCGCCTGCACGTGAGATTCCGGGATTGGATCGGACTCGTTGCCGGGCGAAGCCGCAAAACGTTCCCACTCCGCCATGGCGATGCCGTTGTCGAGCATATGTGTCTGCCAGGCTTGCGTCTGCAAGCGAAACGACTGCGACTGCGGATCGCCCGCAATCGTCGCGAGACAAAACGGGGCGCCTGGCCGCAAGCGAGCCGCGATTTGCGGCAGCAGCTCTCGTTTTGCCGCAAGTCCTTTGACAAAATGAAGCACGAGCAGGCAGGTCGCCGCTGCGTAGGCCGGCTGCTCAGGCAGCGCGTCCACCGTTCCCTCCTGCAACGTGACACGCGCCGCAAGTCCCGCCTCGGCCGTCCTGCGCTGAGCCTGCGCAAGAATCTGCGCCGCGGCGCTTCGTCGCTCTGGATGCCAGCCAGCAGTTGTTCCAGCGAGTCCCAAGTGGCTACTTTGAACGTCCCTGCTGCCGCTGTGTTTTCCATATAGACGGCCGGAATCAGGGAGGGAGCCTTCGGTGTCAGCAGCGTGATCGCGGCGGCTGGGCTGTCGCTGGATGCGCTCGCCGCTTCCTTTTGCTGATTGGACGTATCGGCTGCGCAGCCTGCCAAAAGCGCCATGGCAGCGAGCCCGCCGACGAAGACACGGGCAAATTGACGGTAAATAAACGTCATGAAGTCTTTTCCAACTCCTTGCGTAATGGATAGATCGGGGAAATCGGGAGACGAGCGTTGACTTTTGGCCCGCATTCATTAAGAATTGTTCTCAATTATAGAGATGAGCCAAGGGAGTACCATCCCACAAATATGGGATTTCCTTCGCTCGCTCCACACAGGAGAACGCGCAGATGAATGCAAAATGGGAAGCAAGCAAACGAAAACTGCTCGCGCTCGCTCGGCGCCACCCCGCTTCCTCCCAGGATTACCGGACGGCACTCCTGCAGTTGCTGCGGGAGTGCCTGCCTTTTGACGGGGCTTGCTGCACGGCGGTCGACCCGCAGACGCTGCTGTCGACAGGCGCGATCACGGAAGACGGCGTGGAAGCGATACACCACGGCATTTTCAAGCACGAATATTTACGCGAAGACTTCATCCGTTACGAACAACTGAGCAGGGCGGCAGAGCCTGTCGCCACGCTGTATCAAGCGACAGGCGGAGAGCTTGCGAAGAGTGAGCGCTACCGCAACGTCTTGCTCCCGGCAGGCTTTGCTGACGAGTTGCGAGCAGCGCTCAAGTACGATGGGGCTTGCTGGGGATTTTTGACGCTGTTTCGCTTTCAGGGGCGTCCTGTTTTTAGCGAGGAGGAGCGCGAGTGGATGGCAGAGCTGGCACCGCTGATCGCCTACCATTTGCGAAAAACAGCCCTCTCCCTGCCAGCCGAGGACACCTCCTGGATGGAGGAAGAGACGGGAATCGTCATGATGTCTGAGCGGCTGGCTATCCACTCGGCCAACGCCACCGCAGACAGGTGGCTTTCGCTGTTGCGCAGGTGGGAGTCGATCGATCGCCACATTTTGCCCCGGCCAGTGCGCGCCGTCTGCTTCCGGGCGTTGGCGCAGTTGAACGAGCCTGCCCCCCAAAGCCTCCATGGCCAAAGTGTGCATCCGCATGCCGGACGGCCCGTATGTCACGATTCAGGCAAGCCCGATGCACGGCATGGACGGCGCTGTCCACCTCGCCGTCTTGTTCTCCGCGGCTCGTCCACCAAGGAGCTGGCCCGCGCGTTGCACATCTCCGCTTATACGGTGCAGGATCATTTGAAGTCGATTTTCGTGAAAACGGGGGTATCCAGCAGGCGCGAGCTGATCTGGCAGTTGTTTTCACGCTTCGGGGTGGAGGCGGGCAGCCGCGAATAGCGACAGCAATAGCAAAAAGCCTGATCGCATCCAGTCTGGTTGGGGACGATCAGGCTTTTGCTTTTTGCCTCACGCATTTTCAATTAAAGCAAGCGATTTTTGCCGAAGCTCGGCTATCTCGGCTTCCACCGCCTTCAGTTCCCGCTGGAGGTCGTTCAACAGACTTTCCACCTTCGACCGCTTTTCCTTCGCCTGGCGCAGCGACGTCGAGATGCGATCCTGGACGATCCAGTCGGTAATGATGTTGTCGAAGAAAAAGTCTGCGAAGGTCAGCATTTCGCCAATCTCGATGCGAATGTGGCTCTGGCGCTGCACGTCTTGCAGCTCCCGCTCGAATCGCCGCAAGCTTTTTTGCGCCTGGTGGATCGACTCGCGGGCTTCGTTGATCCGGTTGTGCTTCATCGCGGTGGAAATCGCACCGCCGCCGAACATGTCCCACGTCCCCCAGGAGCTGGCGGAGTCGAGCTTGTCGATCGCCTTGCGGAGCTGCAAAATCGCGGCACTCCCCGCGCTGATCGCCTCTTGCAGCTCTTTTTCGTGCGCTCCCAGTTCGGCTTCCCGCTCGGTATGTACACGTAGCTGCATCGCCAGCTCAGGCCGCTGCTTGCGAATCAGCCGCTCCTTCTCGACGAGCAGAGCGACGAGCCGCGCTTCCAGATCCGACATCTGCTGCAGCCTGCGCTCTACCTCTGCAAGCTCCTCTTCCAGCTCTTTTACGGTATCGGCCGCTTCCTCGTACTTCATTTTCGCTTGCAAAAGCTCTTCCGTTTCCTTGGACAGCTTCTCTTCTTTTTTTCCAATCAGGCTGTAAAAAAACGCGCCAAAGGACATGCCGGTCAATTTATCCACGTCGCGCTGCTCCCGCTGCAATTGCTTGTGCAGCAACTCGCGTTTTTGCACGGCTTCTTTGTACTGCTCCTGCAAAAGCTTCACGTTGTGCTCCGCATGAAGCTTTTGGCGCAGTTGGGCTTTGACTTGTGCAACCTGGCCGTTCAATTCCTGAAACACGGCTACCCCTCCCCTGCAAACCCTTTCTTTTTTCATACGGGAGCAACGTGCAAATGTTTCAGTTTTTGGAAAATGGCCGTTCCTTTTCCTTATCGGCGCTCTGCCCTGCTCATGACATTTGATAAATTTGGATCAGATTGCCGCACGTATCGTCCAATACAGCCAAGGTCACGTCTCCGGCTTCCGTCGGCGCCTTCGTAAAGACGACGCCGAGCTTGGTCAGCCGCTCGTACTCCTTGTGAACGTCGCTCACTTCAAACGCCGTCGCCGGGATGTTTTGCTCAAAAATGGCTTTTTGGTAGGCCAAAGCCGCAGGATTCGTGTTTGGCTCCAAAACGAGTTGCACACCATCCGGGTCTTCCGGAGACACCACCGTCAACCATTTGACCCCGCCCATTGGAATGTCCATTTTGGTCACGAACCCGAGGACGTCCGTGTAAAACTTGTGCGCCTTGTTCTGATCGTCTACAAAAATACTCGCCAAGCTGATTCGCATAGTGGCCCTCCTGCTTTTTTTCAAGTTTATTCCGCTAGTGTACCCCACTCAAGCCGCTTGCCTACCTGTCATCGTGTACAACTGCCAAAAATTCCTCGCTCGCTCATGAACGCTCCCTGCTACGCCTGCAAAGCCTCTCTCACCTTCTGATCGAGCACCTGAAAGACGTTTTGCAGCTTTTCCTTCGGGATCGTCGCATAGCGGTCGCCGAGGCTGACCTCATAGTAGCTGGTAGCCTCGTCTACCTCCCGAACATAATGCGAGAGCCCCACTCCCGTCTCCTCGCACACGGCGAGCAGGATAGGCTCCAACCGCTCCTTGGGCAAGCTGATGTGAACGTGAAACATGTTGGATACCGGCACAGTCGGCCGCGTGGAAATGCCGTGGCACTGGTTGTACAATCCGGCAAGCTCCTTGGCCTGCTCGTAATACTCGGCGAACTTGTCCTTTCTCGCCTCGAAGCAGACGTCAGCCGGAATGATGTACGGATACAGGCTGATTAAATCGCCGCCATGCCGTCTTTTCCAGACAATCGCTTCCTTCGTGAAAGCGGCGTCCCCTGCCAAAATCGCTCCGGCAATGCCGCCGATCCCTTTGTAGACGGAAATGTAGACACTGTCGAACAAGGCGCAGACCTCGGCGGCTGTTTTCTGGTAGTACGGCAACGTTTCCAAAAGCCTCGCCCCATCCATGTGCAGGCGAATGCCTTTTTCCCGACAGTAGTGGGAGATCGCTTCCAGCTCTTCATACGGCGGCAACTGTCCGCCGATCTCGCGCTGGGGCAGTTCCAGCAGCAGGCAGGCGATCTCTTCGTTCATGCCCAGAACGTCCGCAAGCGAGATCACCCGGTCTTTGTCGGCAAGCAGCACAGGCTCGATCTGATGCAGCTTCCGCAGCCCGTCCTCCTCGTGAATCTCCAGATGGCAGAACGGGTGGTAGGCCACTTTGCGGATTCCTTTCGCGTCGCACCAGATGCGCATGGCGATTTGCTGGGCCATCGTGCCGCTCGGGAAAAAGACGGCCGATTCTTTGCCCAAATATTTCGCCATCTTGTTTTGAAAGTTGTCGATGACTTCTCCCGATCCGTACACATCCGCAGCCAGATCGCCGTCCACCTCTTGAAAAATGCGCTGCAATTGACGGATGTCCCTCTTGCTGTGCCCTGCGACTTGATAGGTCGTTTGATTGAAAGCTTGCAGCAGCGTTTTTTGATCGCCCATGTTGGCAGGTCCCCTTTTTCTCCATACTGAGTAGACTGCGAACAGCCTGATCGTGCCAGCACGATCTTCTCTCTCCAAGATATCACATCTTGTTCGCAGCCTACCGCTGATTATTGGTTCCCGTGCAGTTGGTTTTGGCGGTATTCGCTCGGCGTCTGTCCCGTTGTTTTTTTGAACAGCGTGATAAAATACGGCGTATTCGGCACGCCTACCTCCGCAGAAATCGCGGCAATCGGCTTGCCAGAGTGCGCCAGCAGTTCCTTCGCCTTGTCGATCCGTTTTTGCTGAATGTATTCCACAGGGGTCATTTCCTTGATCCGCTTGAATGTCCGATGCAAATGATAGGGACTGCCGTGACACATGTCTGCCAGGTGGGCCAACGTCAGCTTTTCGCTGTAGTGAGCGTCGATATAGTTGGTGATTTGCGCGACCCATTCCCGATCGGGCAAACGCTGTCCCGTAGGCTTGCACCTTTTGCACGGACGAAACTCTTCGCGAATCGCCTCGCTCGCCTGCTGAAAAATCCGGACATTGCCCCATCTTGGCGGCTTCGACTTGCACGATGGCCGACAAAAAATTCCGGTCGTTTTCACTGCGTAAAAAAACTGGTCGTCATAGGATGCATCGTTGGTGATGATCGCTTTCCATCTCTCTTCGGTGACACCCAGCTCCATTTCGCCCACCTCCACCGTCAGTATATCCTCCGCCGGACTCATCCGCACGGCTATTCCAATAAAATAGCAAGATAACGAAATGACAGCCCAGCTTTCCTGTTATACAACTAAGAAGGTTGCCGCCAGACTGACAAGGGAGGCTTTTTTAATGACGGAAAAAAGCAGAAAGACAGCCGCACAATTGCCGAGCCGTGGTCTACCCGCCGGGGCTTGGGTCGATAATAGAGAGGAATTCATCTTGCACGTGCCAACACCTTTTTCCTTTACGCAAAACCCGCATTATTTGTCGCGCGCCAAAGACGAGTGCCTGTATCAGATTGAAAACGATCGCCTATACAAAGCAATCCCGATCGCAGGCCAGACGCCTGTCGTAGAAATTCGCGCAGAGGAAGATACGCACCTGCACATTCGCTTTCTCGGCGACGTCACTCCCACAGCAGACGTGCGCGCGCGGGTCGCGGAGTACGTCTACGACTGGTTCGATCTGGGGACGAATCTGGCTCCCTTTTACGACATGGCGCAAAAAGACGCCCTGCTGAAAGGGCAGTCGATTCGTTTTACGGACTGCGCAACATGGGCATCCCCGACCTGTTTGAAGCGATGAGCTGGGGATTCTCGGACAGCAGATCAACCTGACATACGCCTACAAATTAAAGCGGCGGCTCGTGGAAAATTTCGGACGGCCCGTCGTGTGCGAAGGCAAAACATACTGGGTGTTTCCTGCTCCAAAAACCATTGCAGAGCGGACCGTGCAAGACCTCGCTGTGCTGCGGATGACTGCCAAAAAGTGCGAGTACTTGATCGGCGCAGCACAACTCATCGTTGAAGGGAAACTGTCGAAGGAGCTATTATGGGACGGAGGAGATTATCAAAACGCAGAGAAAACACTGGTCAACATTCGCGGGATCGGTCCGTGGACAGCCAACTACGTCCTCATGCGCTGTCTGAGGATGCCGTCTGCTTTTCCCATTGACGATGTCGGCTTGCACAATGCCATCAAATACGTACAAGGTACGGACAGAAAGCCGACCAAAGCCGAAATCGTTGCGCTGTCCCGCCATTGGACGAGCTGGGAGTCATACGCTACCTTTTATTTATGGCGTTTTCTTTACTAACCAAAGGAGGTTCCACCTGAATGCTGAAAATAGGCTCGCACGTCTCATTCTCCGGAAAAGGACTGCTCAATGCCGCCGAGGAAGCCGCTTCCTACGGCTCTAGCACGTTCATGATCTACACGGGAGCACCGCAAAACACGCGGCGCAAACCGATTGAAGACCAATACATCACCGAGGGCAAGGAAGTCATGGCCAAAAATGGCGTCGAGGAAATCGTCGTCCATGCCCCGTACATCATCAACCTGGGGTCCTACAAGGAAGACACCTTCGAGCTGGCCGTCCGCTTCCTGCAGGAAGAAATTCGCCGGACAGACTACATCGGCGTCAAAAACATCGTGCTCCACCCGGGCGCCTATACGGACAAGGACGCGGAGTACGGCATTGCGCGAATCGCAGAAGGCTTGAACGAAGTGCTCGCCGGGGTCAAAGACACCGACGTAAAAATCGCGCTGGAAACGATGGCGGGCAAAGGAACGGAGATCGGGCGCAGCTTCGAGGAAATCGCCGCGATCATCGAAAAAGTGGAAGACAACAGCAAGCTCGCCGTCTGCATGGACACTTGCCATATTCACGATGCGGGCTATGATATCGTCCACGATTTTGACGGCGTCCTGGAGCAGTTTGACCGGATTATCGGGCTGGATCGCCTCACCGTCGTCCACCTAAACGACAGCAAAAACTTCCGCGGAGCGCAAAAAGACCGCCACGCGCCCATCGGTGCCGGACTGATCGGCTTCGACGCCATGAGCTACATCGTGAACCACGAGAAAATCCGCCACTTGCCGCTCGTGCTGGAAACGCCGTGGATCGGAAAAGAAAAAGGCAAAGAACGTCCGATGTACGAAGCAGAAATCGCGCTGCTGCGCGGCGAGGTGGAAAAACGGTTCGGGGACGAGTTCATGGACCACGTAGAGCGCCTGGACTACTTTTTCCGCAAACAGGATGTGACCAGACGCGAATACGTCGTCGGCATCTGGGAGCTGTTGAAAAACGACGCGAAAGCCAAAAAAGCGGACAGCCGCGAGCCGATGGAGCGCCTGTACGACATGGCAGTGGAAGCACGGCTGTTCCCGGAGCTGTCTGAAGAGCAGCTCAACCACCGCCTGACCGCCTGGTTCGCGATCCCGAAATTCTCCTAAATACTCCTGCTCGAAAAAGCATCAACCTGGCTGCGCGGCTTCCTTTTGTTGAGGGCGAAATGACAATCCAAAACAGGAGGAAGCCGCATGCATGCCAGCGAAAAGCCCGGCGCAAGCCACCAACAGAACGGCCTGAAAACCTACACCCTTCTCGGGCCCGACCGCCGCCCTAACCAAAGTTACTCTCGCGGTACGCTGGGAGGATATCGGCGGCGCCACATATACGGACGCCTCGATTGCCCCTCCGCTCTGCGGGCTATAGCCAAAGGCGGGTATGTGGCCCAGCGGGTGTTTTTTGCCGATGAAAAAACGGCTCTGGCAGCGGGCTATCGTCCGTGCGCAGTTTGTTTGCCGGAAAAGTATGCGCAGTGGAAAGCGGAGCGCACTACCTCCGGCCTGTCGGAAGCTCCTGAATCCGGCAATTGTGAAACGCCGTAATTTTCCACACGCCACGTTGCTTGACGACCACATTCGTATTGATCGAGTCTCTGTCGTTTGGGTCCTGTTCGGGATTCGCCAGTCTGGCCTCGCCCGTTGCGTGCACCACAGCTACGTTTTCTGCAAGAAACCGCGGCTTGCATTCAGCAAGAGCGCTCGACTCCAATTTCGAACCTTTCAACGGCCCGTGAAACAGCCACCCATGCACCTCGGCGATTTGCGCCCTTCCCTTCAGATGCTGCCCCATGAACGTCACGTAGTCCGCATCTTCGGTAAAACAATCCCCGTACGCCGCGGCATCTCCCCGATTCCAGGCATCAACCAGCGCAACAAACACCTCGCGAAGGTCGTGCACGTCTTTTTCCCGCTGATTCATTTTTGCTCAAATCCTTTCCGTTATAGGATGGGGAAAATCGCTTTGCTTTTTGTGTTATACTTGTGTCCAGAAAAAAGCTTAATCAACCAGTTATCTTAACTGATTATATATCTTAATTGATTAAGATATATTCGAAGCGTACACCGGAGGTCCAGTTATGTCAAGCGATGATCGCCAGCACCCTGCACTCAGCCTTACCCCCATCCAGCAAGAGCTGCTCCAGGAAATTCGCACAAACAGCTCCCGCGCTGTCATGTTCCATCAAATGATCTCGGAAAAATTGGGCCTGAATGCCACCGATCACAAATGCCTGGACTTTTTGTACAGGTCTGGTCCGGTCACAGCCGGACAGCTTGCCGAATTGACCGGACTGACGACAGGCGCGGTCACCAACGTCATCGACCGTCTGGAGCAGGCAGGCTATGTGGTGCGGGCCAAAGACCCGAAAGACCGCAGAAAAGTGGTCGTCAAGCCAACCGATCATGGCCCGGACAACATCTCGCCTTTGTTCGATTCGATCCTGCACAAGACGATTGCGCTGCTCGACCGTTACACCGAGCAGGAAACGCGCGTCATCCTCGACTTTTTGAAAAGCTGCAACGCCATTTCCTTGGAAGAAATGAACAAACAAAAAGAAGCCGGCTCTTGATAATGAGAGCCAGCTTCCTCACGACTTACAGCGTGTTGGCCGGAATCCGAAACAACACGTACCGCCCCGTCCACATCTCTGACGTGATAACGATCTTCTCCGCGCCCCGCACAAAAAAGTACCCCGAGCCTTCCTGCTGAACAAAGCGCCAGCCAGCCGCCGCCACTTCCCGCTTCATCGCTTCTGCCCCCGCGCCTTGCCCGGAGGGTGCGCCGTACCAGTCGACGCCCTCCACAGTCGCCAGCTTGATGAGCTTGCCGTCGTAGCCGTTCAGGAGCGTCTTGACCTCGCTTGCCGAGCTGCCGGAAAAAGGCAGCGCAGGCCCGCCTGCAAGTAGACGAAGCGAGCCGCCATTGCGAGCAGGCAGAAGACAAGCAACGCTAGCAGCACGCGCCCCCTCGTTCCTCGCCAAATCGTTGACACTTTTCACACATCCTTCAAAAAAAGGCAACAGAATAGTCAGGTTGAGTCATTCTCAATCGTTGTCGCCACCTCTACAATTCTTTGCAGAAGGCTGTGCCCCTTCCGCAACATCCGCCATTGGCGCAAAAACGCACAGAAAGAAGGATCGCCCATGATGCCTTTTCGGGTGTTGATCGCAGACGATCATCCGCACGCGCGCGAGGCGATTAAAAGCGTGCTCGCGGAGCATCGCATATTCGAACTGGTGGACGAAGCAAGAGATGGCCAGCATGCAATCCAGCTTTGCCGCTTGCATCAGCCTGATCTCGTCCTGATGGATATTTCCATGCCGCAGTGCAACGGACTAGAAGCGTCCCGAATCATCAAAGCGCAATACCCGTTTATCAAAATCGTCATGCTGAGTGTCTCCGACGACATTGTCGACCTGTTTACGGCAATCCAATACGGCGCCCAAGGCTACTTGCTGAAAAACACCAACCACGAGGACTGGATATCGTATTTGCAGGAGCTGATCTCCGGTGAATCCCGCCACTCGCGCAAGCTTGCCGGAAAAATGCTCTATCCTTTCATGGACACGTCCACGAGCGACGAGCCTCCCCCCTCTCTGCTGACCAACCGAGAGCAGGAAATCGCGAAATACGTGGCGCACGGGAAGACGAACCTGCAGATCGCCAAAGCCTTGTCGATCCGGGAAAATACGGTCAAAAACCACATCCGCAATATTTTGGACAAGCTGCAACTGGAAAACAGGGTACAGCTCGCCTCCTACGCCGTCCGCCATCGCTTGGCAGAGACAGACAACCAGCCGCTTGTCTAGCAGTAGAGCTTTTCTTAACAGATGCACAGGTAAAAGCCCGGCTTGTCACAGCAAAAGACAGCCGGGTTCCACCTCAAATGTAAATCCTTGCCCTAAGCCTTCGCCCCTATGTAAAGGCTTTTTTATATTGGCCGTAATACGTAGCACGAGCATTGAATGAGCGAATTCTAGCACACAAAACTTTCTGCTAAAGGACAAAAAAGAGAAGTTTGCATCGCCAAAGTCTGGTAAAACAGAACATGCGTTTGCTTTTTTCTCCAAAAAACTTGTAGTGGTTGTTGTATTTTTACGTATCCCAGCAAGCGGTTAACCGCTGCAAGAGAAAATATTTACATCAACTAAAGAACTTAATGGTATGGTTGTAGCTTTGCTTTTGCTCGTTGTGTCGGGGAGTCTATTGGCATTTATAGCCGGAAGTCAGCAATTGCTCTGCAAACATATTAAAAATGCTAAAAAATCTGGTTGAAACACATAGCCTTCGCTAATGCGAGGGCCTTTTTTGTATGCTTGCGTAAGCAGAAGCGAATTAATGCGAAGGAATAGCAGAGACGGAGCTTGAGAACCCGAAAATATTCAGGAAAAAATCCCCAGAACTTTTTTGTATGCCAAAACGTCATAACAGGTGAATATAATAAACGTCGTGAGCCGATAGTGCTCAAACGATTATCAAAGGATGTTTCGCTATCGGTGTTCCATGGGCCAGAAAGGGAACTGTTGGGATAACGCTCCAATGGAGAGCTTTTGGGCAAAGCCAACAATAATGGCTTAATGGTAAGCTTTTCAAAATACGCAAATGAAGTGCGTACGGCAGTGTTTTGACATATTGAATCCTGCTATCACCGCAAAAAAATGATACGCAGTAAAGAGCCATATGATGTCTGAAGAGATTGTGACACAATCAAAAAATAAACAGGAGTGTGAAATATGAAAAAAATATTATTGGTTTGTATCATGATAATGTCGATGCTAGCATCGGCTTGTGGAAATGTTGAAATGACATCAAATCCAAATACTTCTAGTGAGCCTAAACCTGAAACGGATGAGTCTATTATTCCAAAAAATACCACTGAATATTGTACTGTAGAACGTATAAATTTGGATAGTGAAACTGAAAAATATTTCTATGGAACGTGGAAAGTTGAGAAGCTTTTAGGATTTGCAAATTCATGGAATGATGCTTCTGAATATCCAACAGGGCAAAAATTTATTGGAGATGAAATTATAATCAAAAAAGACTTTTTTTCATCAAAAGGACTTAAAAACTATAAGAAATATCAATATGAACTAAAAAATCCATTATATGAGATTACAGCGACATGCTATAACTCTCTCTCTTTTTATAGATTATATAAAATAGATATCCCAGACTTAAATGAAAATGATGTAGTAAAAGCAGTAGGTATAAGTGACCCTTCTACAGAACTTAGAATACCTGCAGGCTTAAGTTTTTTGGTTGTTAATAACGATAGGCTTATCTTGTTATCAGAGGCAACTATTTTTGAGCTTAAAAAAATTACTGATTAAATGAATGAAGGTTATGGAACAAGTTCTGTGCTAATCGAATAGAAAATGCCTGTGAATTCATTTTTTAAACAAGAAAGGTCAGCCTAAAGGCTGATCTTTCTTGTTTATGTCGTAAAACGATTAAACTATAGTGTATATACTGGATATTTGTGAGTATATGGCATGCCTTTACAAAATAAAGTTGCTTCTTGGATCGGTTACACTAAGTTGGACAGAAAAAATAAGGGCTTGTAGAATAAACCTATTAAACTAAGGAGCGGATCTCTACAAAGCCCAAACAACAACGACGTACGTTTGCATCCGAATTCAAAAAACAAATGGTGCAGCTCTATGAAAATGGGAAACCCAGAGCGGCGATTGTGGAGGAATATGACCTCACCGCCTCGGCTTTAGACCGATGGATCAATCGGTTTAACCCCTTAAAAATTGAGTCTTTCTCCCTTATTTTCGCATTTTCATATGCTTCTTCCCTCCTTCAACCACCTAGGAGTCTAGGAAGGAAAACGCCTAGCGTCAAGGAGATCACTTGACCCCAGACGTTTTCCTTCCTGCTTGTCAGCTAGGTTGAAGTAGGGATCATTCTGCAATCCTTTGCCATACTACACTTTCACAACAAATGGTGTAATGAGTTGCAAGGCAAAGGCTTTACCAAATTCTACAGGTGATAAATCGTACAAGCTTCCATGAATCCGTCGCTGATTATAAAAGAGCAGATAGTTTGTCACGATTTCATAGGCTTCTTGATAGCTCTGAAATTCATTCCGCTGCAAACATTCTTTCTCCAAAACACTGTGAAATGACTCAATGTGAGCGTTTTTATTGGGTGTCTTTGGAGGAATTCGCTCATGCACCGTTTGGAAATGCTGACAGGCTTCTTCAAAGGCATGGCTAATAAACTGTGGACCGTTATCCGTACGGATAACAGGGCGATCATCACAATTGAATTGCTGCCGTTTCCACAAAGCACGTTGGAGAATCTGAGCAGCATGTTTTCCTTCGCAGGTCAGTCCGAAATGGTAGTCCACGATCGCTCGATCATAGACATCAATGAGACTCATCAGGAAAAAGAAACGCTGTTCTCCTACGATAAATCCGTATTTTACGTCCATCTCCCACAATTGATTCGGAGCGGTAATCTCTCGGTTGTTTGCCAACTTTCGAGGATGTTTCCTTTTCTTTTGTCGTTGTGGTTGCAGGAGTTCTTCTTCTTTCAGCAAGCGGTAAACCTTTTTCTTGTTGATGACCAGTTGGTGGTCTCGCCGTAGGCAGACGGTAAGCTTTCGATATCCATAAGCAGATTCTTCATCGGCAATCAGCTCGGATAGCCATTCTTTGATTTGTTCGTCACTGACAGGTTGTCCGTCTTTTGACAACGAATAACCGGGTATAGGTCTTCC
>NZ_JBYSWV010000032.1:0-49890 GCF_058781555.1 Brevibacillus sp. FW306-2-1A-C05A | reverse complement strand
ACCCCAAAAAGCCGATGCCCCCCATCCCGGCATCAGCCCAAAGATCAACCATCCCCCAAAGACTTGCTTACAGATTCACCCTCATTCAATCAAGATCATCGTGCCGAAACAAAGAAGAGAGCGCTTTCTGCAAAAAGCTCGTGACGACGTCCTCGTCTTCTGCATGCACCGCAAGCGGCTGCACCCAGCTATGATTGTGCGCAAGGTCGTCGGAAGAGATCAGGGCGGCGCGCATGTTTTGCAGCGACATGACAATGCTTTTGCCGTCGAAGTGCTGGGAGTAGAAAAAGGCAAAGTCGTAGCGATGGTGCTCCGTGGCGAAGGTGACAAAGCGCGAGAGCAAATTTTCCGATTGATCGTACAAATATTCGAATTTCATGAGCAGCTCAACTCCTGATAATAGTTTTGGCTAAAGCGCACTGGCTGGCTGACGGTCAGCGCAGAGCGAAATCAAATCGCTTCCTCAAAGTCGATGACAGGCGGCTTTTTCGTGAAAAACTTGGTGCCGATCAGCAAGTAGCCGATGCCCGCCAGCGTCCAGAGCAGCCCGAGCGTCAGGGCATGGCTGTCCAGGTTGTACCAGAGAAACGCGACGAAGCTGGTCCCGCACAACGGGGCAAGCAAGTAGCGATACGTATCCGCCAGGGAACGCCGTTGGTTGCGAATATAGTAATGGGCGATGACGGAAGCGTTGACGGCAGTAAAGGCGGTCAATGCCCCAAAATTAATGAAGGCGAGCGCCGTCTCCAGATCGAGGAACAGCGCAGCAAGCGACACCGCCCCGACGAAAAACACGTTGCGAGCCGGGATTCCTCTCGTTGGATGCAAGTGGCCGAACAACTTTTTCGGCAAGACGTTTTCCCTGCCCATTACGTACAGCAGGCGGGAAGCGCTCGTGTGGGAAGCGATCCCGGAGGCGAGAGCGGCGGTAATGCTGCCTGCCACGAAAAACGCATAAAACAAGTCTTGTCCGAGAATCATCGACATCTCCGGCGAGGGGGACTCCGGGTTTTGGAACTGGTCGACAGCCGGAAAAGCGAGCTGCGTGAAATAGGAGGTAGTAATGAAAATGACGCCGCCAATCAATGCGACGAGAAAAATGCCGCGCGGAATCGTCTTCATTGGATCGACCGCTTCTTCCGTATAAGTGGTGACCGCGTCAAAGCCGAGAAACGAAAAGCAGAGAATGGCCGCTCCGGTCAGCAAGGTGGGAAAAGAAATCGCTTCGCCGTAAAATGGCTGGATCGTGAAGGCGCTCTCCCCGTTTGCTGCCGCACTGATGTGCGAGATGCTCAAGCCGATAAAGACGACGACCACGATCACCTGAAACACGACCAGCAGCGTGTTGAAGTTGGCCGTAGACTGAATACCGCGAAAATTGATAAAAGTAGTCACCGCAGCAAGCAAAATGCCCAAAATCCAGCCGGGAACCATCGGGAAGGCGGCGGATAAATAAATTTTGCCCAAAAGCACATTGATGACAGGCAGAAACACGTAGTCCAAAAGCGACACCCAGCCGACCAGAAAGCCGATGTGCGGATTGATCGCCTGGCGCGCATACGAGTAAGCCGAGCCGGCGACAGGGAACACCCGCACCATTTTTCCGTAGCTGGATGCGGTAAACAGCATCGCTGCCAGCGCGAGAATGTACGCGGTCGGGACGTGGCCCCCGGTTTCCTGGCTGACGATCCCGTACGTGTCAAACACAGTCAGAGGCGTCAAATAGCCAAGCCCCAATACGATGACTTGCCACAGCTTCAAGCTTCTTTTTAACGTGGGTGCCGAAGTTGAATAATTCAGGCTTTTTTCCATGACCAATCCCCTTTGCGAGTGAAATGAGAGCGTTTAACATTCAGAAGTCGCTTCGTCCAAAAGCAAGCTTCGATCAACGGCCTGTTACGCGCAAAAGCCAGTTCCTATTCGATCCAGTCCTCCCGCCGCCCGGCTGCGGAGTCTGGTCGCATCGTTTCTCCTCATGTCATTTGCCCCCCTTGCCAAATCGGTGGTGATGCGACTGTTTGCATCAGCAACTGTAAGCAAGGGATGTGCCAAAAGCGAAAGCAGCCCGCAGTCCGGCTTTTTCGCTCACGAGCAAGCCTAATCGAAGACAATGATCCATGCAAAAATTCATCGTTTACCCAAAAATGCATAAAGCGAGAAAGCGCATGCCAATAAGAAGGCACGAGGATCGCCGTTTGGCACACGACTTGCTAAAACAGCAGAGGTGTAGCAGCAAAACGCAGGACGCCCGGGTCATCATTCAAGGGGTTGGAAACGTCGGCAGCTACCTGGCGAAGTTTTTACATGAACAAGGAGTAAAAATCGTCGGGATCGGGGACGCCAATGGCGCGATCTACGACGAAGCTGGCCTCGACATTCCGTACTTGCTGGAGCGCCGCGATTCGTTTGGCGCGGTCACCCAGTTGTTTGCCGACCGGATCACCAACCAGGAGCTGTTGGAGCGGCCGTGCGACATCCTCATTCCGGCGGCGTGATCGTTTCCTATTTTGAATGGGTGCAAAACAACCAGGGCTACTACTGGGATGAGGCGACGGTCGACAAGATGCTGCGCGAGAAGATGGAGGGAAGCTTCCGCAAGGCGTACGAGACAGCAGAGCAATACAGCGTCGACATGCGCAAGGCCGTGTACATGGTCGCCGTCAAAAGGCTGGCGGAAGCGGCACGCGTGCGGGGCTGGGCGAACTAAGCGGGGAAACACGGGCATAAAAACAGCGGCAGGAGCGTTGCTCATTCGGGCGGCGCTCCTTTTTCGCGATCAGACCAGGCAAAAGCGGTTATGCAAAAATGGATAGATCATGAAAAAACGAATAGAAAACAGCCTGCCTTTCAACGTTTTCACGAAAGATAAATTGGCATAATTTTTGCAATAATATTTCGATGAACGCGCAAGGAAGGAACAAGGAGTGGTTACAAGCGATGCGAAACAAGCTTTTCCTCATTGCTGTCCTGCTGTCCATGATCCTGTTGCCGGCTTTCGCCCATCCGGCGAGCTTGTTTGCAAAAGGATACAGGCAGCGTTGGGCAGGAACTGAGGGATAGAGAGGCACTACGGTAACAAAGCCAACTGCCCGTCATCTTTGCCAAAAAGTCCAACGCTGTAGAGAAGAAACAGACGATTCATACCCGACAACCTACAAACGGAGGACTGAAACTCATGCAATATCCACTTTCCCCAGATGTAAAACCGGAGTTTTGCACGACAGGCACTTTCATGCGTCTGCCGTCCGCGCGAGAAAATGCCAAGGTAGCGATCATCGGACAGCCGTTTGACACGGCGGCGTCCTTCCGCGTCGGAGCGCGCTTTGCGCCGCAAGCGATTCGCCAGGCTTCGATGACGCTGTTCCCTTACCATCCGACGCATAAAGTGTACCCGTTTGAAGACACCAAGGCGATCGACATCGGGGACGTCCCGGTCATCCCGCACAATATCCACCGCAGCTACGAGCTGATGGAGGAAGCCATGCTCGACCTGATGCAAAAAGGAATCGTGCCGATCGGCTTGGGCGGGGATCACTCGATTACGCTGGCCTCGCTGCGGGCCGCCAAAAAAGTGTACGGCCAGGTCGCGATGATTCAGTTCGACTCGCACACGGACACGTGGGATACGTATTACGACGAAAAATATTGGCACGGCTCGCCGTTTATCCGGGCGCATGAGGAAGGGCTGCTTTTGCCGGACAAAGTGTTTCAGGTCGGCATTCGCGGGACGCTCAACCACCCCGGCGATCTCGAAGCGAGCTACGAGCTTGGCTACAACGTCGTCACGACGCAAGAGCTGCGCAACCGCGGCTGGGATGACGTGCTTGGCGAGATCAAGGCAAAAATCGGGGACACGCCGTGCTTTTTGACCTTTGACATCGACTTTGTCGATCCGGCTTTTGCTCCGGGAACAGGCACGCTCGAAGTAGGCGGCTTCACCAGCCACGAGGCGCTGCAAATGATTCGCTCCTTGACGGGCCTGAACTACATCGGCTTCGATCTGGTCGAGGTGCTGCCTCCGTACGACCCGGCACAGATCACGTCGCTGTTGGCAGCTACGCTGATTCACGACTTTGCCGCCCTGGTCGCCCTGCAACAAAAGCAGGCTGTGAGCAAGTAATCCAGCTATTCATTTTTGCATAATCTATGAATTTTTGAATAGATCATTCGTGCAGGTGATCCGGGTTTGGGCATGTGCACGGGCGCATCCCGGATTGGCACGAGAGTTGCTTTAGGTAGTTTACGTGAATGGATACAGCGGAAGGAGAGGATTCGTTGCATGATGAACCTGAAGATGTACATCAACGGGGAATGGGTAGACGCGCAAAGCAAAAAGACCCGCGAGATTGTGAATCCCGCTACGGGGGAAGTGATTGCCCTCTCGGCAGAAGGGGACGTGGAAGACGCCCGCCATGCCATTCAGGTCGCTCGCGAAGCATTCGACAGCGGCATCTGGTCGGAGCTTCCGGCAGCAGAGCGCGCCCGCTACCTGTTTAAGATCGCCGACAAGCTCGAGGAGCGCGCGGAAGAAATCGGCAGGCTGGAGACGCTGGACAACGGCAAGCCGCTGCGCGAGACCGCTTTTGACGTTGCCGACGCGGCTGCGTGCTTCCGCTATTACGCGGGCCTCGTTACCAAGCCGGACGGGCAGACCTATCACGTGGCAGACCCTGTGCAGGCGATGGTCGTGCGCGAGCCTGTCGGCGTATGCGGCCTGATCGTGCCGTGGAACTACCCGCTGCTCATGGGCGTGTGGAAGATCGCGCCTGCATTGGCCGCCGGGAACACGATCGTCTTCAAGCCGTCTGAGGTCACCCCGGTCACTGCGCAAAAGCTGTTTGAAATCATAGAAGAAGTAGGCATCCCGAAAGGCGTAGCCAACATGGTGCTGGGCGCGGGAGCTACGGTAGGCAACGAACTGGCGGAGAGCCACCTGGTGGACAAAATCTCGTTTACAGGCGGCACGGCTACCGGACGCAGCATCATGCGGGCCGCTACAGGCAACATCAAAAAAATTTCCCTCGAGCTTGGCGGCAAGTCGCCGAACATCGTGTTTGCCGATGCCGACTTCGAGACGGCTGTAGATTACGCGCTATTCGGAATTTTCGCGAATCAAGGCCAGGTCTGCTCCGCCGGATCGCGCCTGCTGCTTGAGGACAGCATCCACGACCGCTTCGTCGAGCGGCTGGTGGAACGGGCGAAAAAAATACGCGTAGGCCGCGGCGACGATCCCGCTACCGAGATGGGGCCAGTCGTCAGCCAGGCGCACATGGAAAAAATCTTGCACTACATCGAGCTTGGAAAAGCAGAAGGCGCCCGTCTGGTGTGCGGAGGCAACCGCTTGACGGCAAACGGCCTGGAAAAAGGCTACTTCATCGAGCCGACGATTTTCACCGATACGACCCCGTCCATGAAGATCGTCCAGGAGGAAATTTTCGGCCCTGTGCTGGCGATCCAGCGCTTCCGGGACGAAGCAGACGCCATCCGCATCGCCAACGATACCGTCTACGGACTGGCGGGCGGCGTGTTCACTCAGGACGGCGCCAAGGCGATGCGCGTCATCAAGAAGCTGCGCGCCGGGATTACGTGGATCAACTGTTACCATCCGACGTACAACGAAGCGCCGTGGGGCGGCTACAAGCAGAGCGGCATCGGCCGCGGTCTGGGCACGTATGGCTTCGAGGAGTACACAGAAGTCAAGCAGATCAACATCAACCTGCACGTACAGCCAACCGACTGGTTTGAAAACTAATACGACAATCAGGAGGACAGCACGATGAACAAGACAGTGGAGAGCAATCAGCATGCACAAGTAAAAGAACAGTACAAAGACGTCTACGCCTATACGAGCCAGGTGCTCGACCTGATCGCCAAAAGCGAAATCACGAAAGACGAAGCGGAGTGGGTCACCCGCCAGACGGTGGAAAACTTCCGCGACCACGTCAATCCGGGCTTTCTTGGCTACCGCAAATCCGTGACCAAGGACGGCCAGTTCGCCGCTGTGGAATGGAAAGACGCAGGCCCGAACTCGTTCATGGACGTCAACGGAAAAGTGTACATCGACTGCCTGGGCGGCTTCGGCATCTACAACGTCGGCCACCGCCATCCAAAAGTCGTGGAGGCCGTCATCAACCAGCTCAACCGCCAGCCGCTGCACAGCCAGGACTTGCTCGACCCGCTGCGCGCCATGCTCGCCAAAATTTTGGCTGACGTGACGCCGGGCAACCTGAAATACGCCTACTTCGCCAACAGCGGGACAGAAACGGTGGAAGCGGCGATCAAGCTGGCGAAAATGCACACGGGCCGCACGACTTTTATCGCGACGACGAAAGCGTTCCACGGCAAAAGCTTGGGCGCTCTGTCCGCTACCGCCAAAGGGGTATTCCGCAAGCCGTTTCTGCCGATGATCCCGGGCTTCCGCCACGTGCACTTCGGCGACATCGAGATGTTGCGCAAGACGTTTGAAGCGTGCGCGCTCGTCGGCGAAGAGATCGCCGGGGTCATCCTCGAGCCGATCCAGGGCGAAGGCGGCGTCAACCTGCCGCCGGACGACTATTTGCAGCAGGTGCGCGAGCTGTGCGATCAGTACGGCGCTCTCCTGATTCTCGACGAAGTGCAGACGGGCATGGGCCGCACCGGAAAAATGTTTTGCTGCGAGCATTACAACGTCGTTCCGGACATTTTGTGCCTGGCCAAAGCGTTCGGCGGCGGCATCATGCCAGCGGGAGCCGTGGTCGCGACAGAGGAAGTGTTCAAAAGCTTTTTCCCGAATCCGTTCGTGCAGACGACGACGTTTGGCGGCAACCCGCTGGCGTGCGCGGCGGCGATTGCGACCTTCAACGTGCTGATCGAGGAAAACTTGCTCGACCGCTGCGTGGAAATGGGCGAGTACATGCTCAAAGGGCTGCGCGAAGCAGCGGCAGCGCACAGCGACAAGGTGCAGGAAGTGCGCGGCAAAGGGCTGTTGATCGGGATCGAGTTCCACAGCGACGAGATCGGCTACGAAGTGTCCAAAGGCTTGTTCGACAACGGCGTGCTGGTCGCCGGAACTTTGATTAACGCGAAGACAATCCGCATCGAGCCGCCGCTCACCATCACCTACGAGGAAGCGGACAAAGTGATCGAGACGTTCAAAAACGTACTGCCGCAAGTCCAAATCTAAATCGTTTACCGGAAAAGAAGACTGCCCACCCCAGTCTTCTTTTCCCCTTTCTTCTCCATGGGAGCCCTGAGTATAATAGAAGTCACACGCCAAGCAATATTGGGAGGACCTATGGTTTCAAATCGTTTTGTCAGAAAAGCGTTGACTGTATCGTTTGAATCTTCAGCAAATGAAGTCCGGAGCATCATGTCACGGTTCAACGAACGCTATGTGTTTGTAACCGATCCGAACAATGAACAAAAGCTCGTTGCCTATATACGCAACAACGATCTGCTGCAACGGATGACGGACGCGGACTGGATGGACAGGCCCGTGCGCGAGTTGCCCTATCAAACGAACCTTTCTTTTTTGCAACAGGGAGAAGACGTCCCGGATTTTTTCAAAGTATGCGGAGAAGAAGTCGTCGTGGTTTCCGGTCCGGCCGGACAGCCCGAAGGCTACTTGCGCCGCGAAGATGTGCTGTACTACGTCCTGACCAGCCAGTCCGGGCACCCCGACTGGATTCGCTCGCTGCTCAACTCGATCCCGATGGGCATTTTGATTGTGGACGAGAAGGGACGGATCGAGAACTTCAGCTCGGAAGTGTTGCGGATGGTTCGCGTGACCCCGGAGGAGCTGCGCCAGCAACGGGTCGGCGAGCTGCTCGACCCGGACGTTTTTCACAAAGTGATCGAGTACGGGGAAAAGGTGCTCAACTACATCATCGTCAACGAACGGATCGGGGTGCTGGCCGATTTTTGCCCGATTCGCAGCCAGGACGGCACGGTAACCGGGGCGACGATCGTCCTGCAAGATCTGCCGTACATCGAAAAAATGGCGATGGAGATGGAATACGTCAAAAACCTCAACACCGACCTGCAAGGGATTCTTTCCTCGATCTACGACGAGATTCTCGTCCTCGATGAAAAAGGCGTGCTGTTGCGCTACAGCGGCAACCTGATCGAAGACTTTTGGGAGATCAACAAGGAGCAGCTCGTCGGCATCAATCTGATGGAGCTGGAGCAGGAGGGGCTGTTTTTCTCCGCGATCGTCCGGATGGTGATGGAGCGAAAACGAAAAGTGTCCGTCACCCAGGAGAGCCGCTCGGGCAAAAATGTGCTCGCGGTCGGCAACCCGATTTTTGACGGCAAAGGCAAGCTGGAGCGGATCGTCATTGCGCTGCGGGATATTACGGAGACGGTCATGCTGAAGGAAGAGCTGCTCCAGGTCAAAAAAATATCGGAGAAATACAAAAAGGAACTGGAGCATTTGCGCGACCAGAAGCAGTACGCGAAAAACCGCCAGTTGATCTACGCCAGCGAGCCGATGGAAAGAGTGATGAAGTACATTCACAAGATCGCCAACACTTCGTCGACCGTGCTGCTCACCGGGGAATCCGGCGTCGGCAAAGAAGTGTTCGCTCGCACGATTTACGAGTTGGGGCCGCGCTACAACCACCCGTTCGTCAAGGTCAACTGCGGGGCGATCCCGGAGACGCTGTTGGAGAGCGAGCTGTTCGGCTATGAAAAGGGCGCGTTTACAGGCGCGAATACGAACGGCAAGCCGGGGTATTTCCGCATGGCCCACAAAGGCGTGCTGTTTCTCGACGAGATCGGAGAAATGCCGCTCAATCTGCAGGTCAAGCTGCTGCGCGTCCTCCAGGAGAGGGAGATCATCCCGGTAGGCGGCTCGGAGATCGTCGAGGTCGATGTGCAAATCATCGCCGCGACGAACAAAAATCTCGAAAAAATGGTCGAGGAAGGCACGTTTCGCGAGGACCTTTACTATCGGCTGAACGTCATTCCTGTCGTGATTCCGCCGCTGCGCGACCGCCCGGAGGACATCCCGCTCATCAGCCTGCACTTTTTGCAAACGTTTAACGAAAAATACGAACGTTCCACCCAACTGTCCCAAGACGCCCTCGACCTGCTGGAATCGTATTCCTGGCCAGGCAACGTGCGCGAATTGCAAAACATCATCGAGCGAATCGTGGTCACCGCGGACGAGGATCTCATCGAAGCGCACCACATTACGCCGCTGTTGAAGACGAAGAAAAAGCAGTATATGCGGCAGCGTTTGACCAAGATCATGCCGCTGAAGGAAGCGACGAGAGCGATGGAGGAGCAGCTTATCAAGATGGCGATGGACGAGTTCAAGACGACGTCCATGGCAGCCAAGGTGCTCGGCGTCAGCCAGTCCACGATCAGTCGCAAATATCAGGAAATCCAAGAGAAGATAAGTCGAGGTGAGCAGATTGGGTTTAAAGTATGACGTAGTATCGCCATTTGCCGGAACCATTGCGCGAATCTTTTTTCGATTGAGTGATTCTGTGCAGGAGGGAGAAGTGCTGTTCACGCTCGCAGACGGCAGCCGGAGCATCGACATCCTCTCTCCGGTTACAGGGAGTGTGGAGGCGATTGAAGTCGAGCAAGGCGAGCTGGTAATTGCGGGGATGATTTTGGCGTCGATCATGCTCTGCAGCGAAGAGTCGAGCAAGCGGGACGAATGCGAAAGCAAGGCGTAACCCGGATCGTTTCGCCTGGGCAAAAAGCGGGCGAATGCCCGAAGCAAGCAAAATGGTTCATGCTGCGTCAAATACGTACAGCAAAAAGGGATCTGCCAGCGAGCGCAGATCCCTTTTTGTTGTAAGCTTTCTCGCGTACGCCGATGATGCTTACTCGGCGATAACGGCCTCCAGCGCCATGACGATCATGTCGTTGAACGTCGTCTGCCGCTCTTCGGCCGTCGTTTCCTCGCCCGTGAAAATATGGTCGCTGACGGTCAGGATCGACAAACCGTTGACGCCGTACTTCGCGGCAAGCGTATAGAGCGCCGTCGTCTCCATCTCTACGGCGAGCACCCCGTAGTCGCCGAGCTTTTTCACCGGCTCCATGCTTTCGCGGTAAAACACATCGGCCGTCAGCACGTTGCCGACCCGCACCGGCAAGCCTTTGGCAACGCCTGCGTTGTACGCTTTTTGCAACAGCTCGAAATTGGCGCAAGGCGCGTAGTCGAAGCCCGGGAATGTCAGGCGGTTCATGTTCGAGTCCGTGCATGCCGTCATGGCGATAATGACGTCGCGCACATGCACGTCTTTCTGGATGCCGCCGCACGTTCCGACGCGAACCAAATTTTTCACGCCGTAGTCGCGGATCAGCTCGTTGACGTAAATCGAAATCGACGGAACGCCCATGCCTGTCCCTTGCACAGACACCCGTTTGCCTTGATAAGTGCCCGTGAAGCCGAGCATGCCGCGCACCTGGTTGTAGCAGGTCACGTCTGTGAGAAACGTCTCAGCAATGTACTTGGCCCGCAGCGGATCGCCTGGCAGCAGGATGCTTTCTGCGATTTCACCTGGTTTGGCTTGAATATGTGTGCTCATGATAAGGCCGTCGCGCACCGAGCGGAACGCACAGGCTCGCTCTCGGCGCGACGGCATTCACCTCCTTAAATGGTAATGGACTGACCAAGCTTGGACGTAGCAGGTCTTGTAATAGAAAAAACAGCGCAGACAAAGGCAATCAGCACGAAGATGCCGCCTACCCAGGCCGTGTCCACGACAGAGTGATGCTCAATGACAAAGCCGCCGACGGCCGAGCCGAGCGCAATGCCGACGTGCAACGCGGACGTGTTCAAGCCTTGCTGAATCTCGTACGACTCGGGGGCCGTTTCGATCAGGTAGTTTTGCTGCGCGGGCGTGATCGCCCAACTGAGCATGCTCCAGACAATCATCACGACGAGGAACAAATAGAGCGAAAATGTCACTGCCGGAATGAGGAACATCACGACAGCGAACGAGGCGATAATGACCAAAATGCTTTTCGTCGAACCGAGCTTGTCTGCCGCCCAGCCGCCAACGCCGCCGCCGAGCACAGCGGAGATGCCGAAAATAATGTAGACGATGCTGACCCAGCCGGAAGACAGGTGCAAAGCCGTTTTCAAAAACGGAGTGAAATAGGCGTACAACGTCAAATGTCCGGTCAGCATGAACACGGACGTCAGTTGCGCGCTGATGATCTTCGGCTTTTTCAGCGTCAAAAGCTGCTCTCTGAGCGGAATCGTCGGCCTTGCCGGGATTTTCGGCAAAAAGGCGGAAATCCCGATCATGGAGACGAGCGTCAAAACGGAAATAAGCAAAAACGGCGCGCGCCAGCCAAACGAATTGCCGATGACAAGGCCAAGCGGCACACCCAGCACGAGCGAACCGCTCACGCCCATGAAAATGACGCCGATTGCTCTCGCCCGGTACGCCTCCTGGACGATCGAGGAAGCGATGGTGATGGACAGCACGATAATCAGCGAACCGCTCGCTGCGGAAAAAATCCGCCCAAGCATCAAGATCGAATAATGAGGACTGAGCCAAGAAATCACGTTGCCGACGAAAAAAACGGCCAGCGCCCACAAATACAGCGCTTTTCGCTCGGCCTTTGCCGTTACGGTCAGCAAAATCGGAGCGGAAAGCGCAAAAACAACAGAGAACATCGTAATCAGCCAGCCTGCGGTGCTGATGGAGACTTGCAAATCCCCCGCGATGATGTCCAAGATGCCGCCGATAATCAGCTCTACCGTTCCTACGACAAAGGCAGCGATAGCCAGGAGGTACACTTTCATGTTCACGGTGGCGAGCAAACCTCCTTTTGAAATAGTTTATTATAGGTTACTACGATTATAGTAACCTATATTGTGGTGGATAACAACCACTATCGTAGTAACCTTTTATCTTGAGGTAACAATATTTGACAATAGAGTTGGCAGACTCTTATAGTAAAAAAAGAAAAAAGAGAGGATCGAGGGGAAATCTTTGGGGAAACTGTTCTTGTTCTCAATCCTGTGGTGGCTGACAGGCAATCCGTTTATCGCCATGCTGATTATTTTGCTCGTCCTGTATTTCCTGGATCGCCGCTTTGTCCGGCTGCTGCCTGACATTACCAAGCCGTATCGCCGTTGGAGAAGGCTGTCGGCGTTACGCACGCAGTTGCGGCTGAACCCGCACGACACGCCAGCCAAGCTGGAGGCGGCCCGTCTGCACATGGAAAAGCGGCAATATGCAGAAGCGCTGGCTTACTTGGAAGGGATCGCCGCCACGATGCAGGATTCGTCCGAATATTTGTGTGACAAAGGCATTTGCTTGCTGAAGACAGGGCGGATGGAAGAGGGGCTGGAGCTGATCGGGCAGGCGTTGAAGCTCAATCCGCGCGTCAGATACGGGGAGCCGCGCCTGATTGTCGGGGAAGAGTACGCGAAGCGCCAGCAGCGGGAAAAAGCGCTGGAATACCTAGAAGAGCTGGCGAAAATGAACATGTCGTCGTGCGAGGTGTACTTCAAGCTTGGCGTCGTGTACGACGAGCTGCAGCAAAAAGACAAGGCGAAGGCATCTTTTCGCGAAGCGACAGAAGTGTACCGGGGACTGCCCGCCTACAAGCGCCGGACAGAAAGGCGCTGGGCGCTGCTCGCGTGGCTGCGGAAAACGTTTTGAAAATCCGGCACAACCAGATAGAGGCTTTTCGTGGCTGCCATGTACGGCAGCCATTTTTTGCTTTGTTTTTTGTCCGCGCTCCTATACAATTATCCATTAAATAAGGAAAGCGTTTGCCTGCTGCTTTTTGCAATCCATGCCCGCAACCGTTCATAATAGAACCAATACATTCAGGATGTGATACTGCTTGCAAATCATTGTCTATGACCTGGAAACAACCCTTACCCATCAACGGGACAAGATCCCGGAAATCATCGAGATCGGTGCGGCAAAAGTCGTGACCGGAAAAAACGGCGTGGAGGTCGACACCTTCCAGCGCTACACGTTTCCGGCCATCGAGCGCAGAATTACGGAGCGCACCCGCAAATTTATCGGCCTGGACAAAGAAAACATGCCGACGTTTATTCCGTTTCGCAAAGCCTTCGACGCTTTTCTCGACTGGATCGGCACGGACGAGGACTACTATTTGTGCTCGTGGGGCCAGGACGACAAACGGCTGATGATCGAGCATTGCGCCCGCTTCGGACTTGATTTCAACTGGCTGCGCAACTACAACGACATCCAGCCCGCGATCAGCATGCTGCTCGCCGACCGCAAGCAGATGAGTCTGAAAGACGCGATTGATGCAGCCGGCATCGTTCAGGAAGGAAGGCTGCACTCGGCTTTGGTCGATGCCATACATACGGCGCACCTTTTAATCAAATACAACAAGACCGTCCACCTTTCGCAAAACACGCCCGAGCAAAACTACAATTTGTCCAGCTCGCTGTACGTGACGTGCCGCTCCTGCAAAAAGCTCAAATACTACACCGCTTTTGGCAGAAAAAGCAGAAGATGCCAGGCGTGCCTGCAACATAAAAAGCAACTGGAGCAGACGGCGGAAGCGACAGCCACGAAGCAGAGCTAGCGCGCAGGCGATGAGCAGCAGAGGGAGAGAAGAGAAATGATTCGCAACCTGAAGGAGCGCGACCTGGGCACGGTCGTGGCGATGCTGCAAAAAGAGGTGCAATGGCGCCCGGTGGAACTCGCGGCAATCCTGAAATCGGCCACGGTGTTTCTCTGTGAGGAGCAAGGGGAGATCGTCGCTTGCGGCTTGTACGATTTAACCTCTTTTGGCGAAGAGGGGACGGCGGAAATGTACGTGTACACACGTCCCGAGCAGCGCAAAAAAGGGATCGGCTCCCGGCTGTTCGACCTCGTCTGGACACAGTTGCTTGCGCACGAGCAGAAGCCGACGGCGGTCGTCGCCACGTATCGCATCGACGCGGGCGATGCCGGGGCGTTTTTTGCCAAAAAAGGCTTCGCGCCGTTGTGGGGACAGCATACGATGAAGTACACAGGCGGGATGGTGCCGGAGCCGACGCTTGCGGTCAAGCCTTTTGCCGAGCAGGAGCTGCCCTGCTACATCCAGTCCCAAAGCGACGCCTACTATGAGGTGCGCAAAAGCATTGATCTGAAGCCGTACCGTCTGACCGACTACTGCGAACAAACGATGGACTCCTGGCAAAAGTGGCTGCTCACGGAAATGAAGGACGACATCTACATGTTCTACGAGGAACAGGGCGAGTTTGTCGGCTCGTTGATCGTGACCCCGCACGGCGAAGCCTACGATGTTTTCGTCGACCCCAAGCACCAGAAAAAAGGCTACGGCAAACAGCTTGCCCGGTTTTTCATAAACCGGACGCTGGAAAAAGGCTTGCAGCCGTACCTCGTGACAGGAACGCACAACAAGCCTGCGATTGCTTTGTACGAAGGGACAGGCTTTCGGATTACCCAGACGATGCTGACGGCGAAGCGAGCGCTCCTGTAGAGAAGCGGGCCTCGCCTGGCCTGGGCGACAAGCGAAACGGCTGCGCCAGCCAGCCTGTTCAGCATAAAAAAATGCCGCAGGTCCGTGGGAGGACCGAAGCGGCATTTTTTCGTTCTATACACCCAGCAAAAGCAGGATAATCGAGGTCAGCGAGAAGCACATGCTGATTAAGCATAGAAACGCCACGACCTGCTTGGGATTAAGCCCCGTGCGCAGCAAGCGGTAATGCACCTGGCTGGCGTCTGCCTGGTAGATCGGCTTGCCTTGCATGAACCGTTTTGCTACGACGAACAGGTTGTCGAAGATCGGCACACCCAGCGCCAAAATCGGGATGAACAGCGACAGGACCGTTGCCTGTTTGAAGGCTCCGTCCAGCGCGATCACGGCGAGGATAAAGCCGAGAAAAGTCGCCCCTGCGTCTCCCATGAAAATTTTCGCGGGCGGCTTGTTGTAGCGCAAGTAAGCGAGAGCGACCCCGATCAGGCTGATCGCCATGATGGCGGAGGTCGTCTGTCCTTTGACAAGGGCGACGACGAACAGCGTACCGGCAGAAATGGCGGTCAGCCCTCCGGCGAGGCCGTCCATGCCGTCCGAAAAGTTGATGACCGTCGTCACACCGAAAATCCACAAGATCGTGAGGATGAACTGCAGCCATTCCGGCAGCAGGATGTACTCCCCGCTCAGCGGATTGTAAAAGCCGGAGAAGTTGATTCCGGACAAGTACACGATCACGGCGGCGGAAAGCTGGACGATCATTTTTGGCAGAGCGGAGAAGTCTTTGCCCTGCGTCTTGTACCAGTCGTCAATCGTGCCGATGGTAAGAAGGAGCAGCGAGCCGATCAAAACGGCAATCGTCTGTTCCGGCGATTCTTTGGAAAACAGCAGAAACGATGTAGCGAAGCCGACGAAGATCGCATAGCTGGCGGTTAGCGGGATCGGCTCTCGATGAATCTTGCGCTCGACGTCTTTCCGGGGCTTGTCCACAAAATCAAGGCGAAACGCCAATTTGGCCAGCGGTGGAATCAGCACCATGACGATAGCAAACGACAGCAAAAACGAAATCGCGTATGTAATCATGACCATCTCCTACGAAAAGACAGCTTTTTTTTGACAAGTCTATTATAGGAAGGATTCCAAATTTTGTCGACTCTTGCCGGGAAAGCTGGGGAGGTACCAAAAAAAGTTGGTACTTATTTCATGCAGCGCGAAAAAATATAATCCCTTCTAGGAGGGATCGGGATGGAATACATGGCCTTATGGTTCATCTTGGGCATCATTTTTATGCTGTTATGGACGACAAAAGGGATAAAGGGCTGGGTCAAGGCCGCTGTAATCGTCTATTATATCGTTCTGTCGTACGTGTTCATCTCACGCAAGGAAGCAATTTACGCGGAGTATCATACGCTGCCGGTGCCGGAGCAATTTTGGGACAACAATTCGGCGTGGGTCGAGTCCATGCTCGGATTTTTCTTTGTTCCGTTTCTGCTCGTGCTGCTGTTCAACTACTACGGTTGGTTCAAGGCTGCCCGTGGAACGGCGCAAAAATTTTGGATCGCGCTCTCGATTGTTCCGGCAGGGGTTGTGTATGCGTGTCTTTTTTTCATCTTTAGCATGTACGGGTATCGTCCATAACGGATCGGTGATATATGTATGTTAATTTTTCTTACATAAAATGTTCCGTTTTAACTGACAGCGCTCCGTTTCTCGGTTATAGTGGTGCTAAAGGATACAGAATAATCACGCACATAGCGAAACGTAACGGAGGGGACAAAGCATGACGCCAGGTTTATCGTATCGAGAAGTGATCCAGCCAACGGAGCAGGAGCTTCGCGAGCTGGCCGGGCTGCTGGTGGATGTCGTAGCGGATGGGGCTTCCGTCGGGTTTTTGCCGCCACTGGCCTGGGAAGAAGCATACGCCTACTGGGCCTCGGTAACGGGCGAGCAGGTGGTAGTCTGGGTGGCAGCCAATGAAAACGGCATCGTCGGGACAGTCCAGCTCCACCTGGCTGAGCGGCCAAACGGACGGCATCGGGCGGAAATCGCCAAGCTGATGGTGCATCCTTCCGCGCAGCGGCAAGGCATTGGCCGCACGCTGATGCTGCTTGCACAGGCGCGGGCGCTGGCCGAGAACCGCAGCCTGCTCGTTTTGGATACGCGCGCCGAAGATCCGTCCAATCGGCTGTATCAGGCGATGGGGTACCAAGAGGGCGGGAGAATCCCGCACTACGCCATGTCTGCTGACGGCAGCCTGCACGACACGGTGATCTACTACAAACTCATCGTCTCGCAGTAAAGCGTAAGCAGCAGCGAAAAGCAGCGAAAAGCAGCGCCAAGCGGACGAAGCGACGTCCGTGTTTTTTCTTTCGCTTGACAAACCGACCGACGGTTTGTATAGTGGTCGTAAGGAACCGACTTCCATGTCCATTTTCTACAGGAGGATACTATGTCATCGATTCATCAAAACCCCAGCTTCCAATTGCTGCTGACGGCGACAGAGGAATTGATTTTGGAAAAAGGATGCCAGCAGACGACGTTGCAGGACATCATGAAGCGTTCAGGCTTGTCCAAGGGCGCGATCTACCATTACGTAAAAAGCAAGGATGAACTGCTCGGCTTGCTGTTGCAAAGACGTTTTGCCGCCATCAGCCAGCGGTTTTACCAAACCGTAAAAGAAGGGGGAAGCGAATTGACGGGGGCACTCGGGAGTATCTCGCAGGGCTTGCGCCACATTCACAACCCGCGCGATGTGACGAATCTGATCCTGATTTACTTGCTGAGCAAAAGAGAAGACCCGGTGATTGGCGGGATGCTTGTCAAGCTGCACGAGGAGAGCATCCAGACGTCGAAGGAATGGATCGAGGTTGGGCAGCGGGCTGGCGTGATCCCGGCCACGCTCGATGCGGAGAAGGTCGCGATTTTTTTCACGATGATTACGTACGGCATCCGGATGAAGACGCAAATCGCGCCGAATGCGAGCGGACTGACTGTCGATGAAGTGCATCAGATCATGTATCAGACGCTGACCAATGGTTAGCAGAGGGGGAAACAGCGCCATGCTTCTTTTCTCGATTTTCAAAGTGATTCACATCATCGCCGGATTTACCGCCTTGCTCGTATTCTGGCTGCCAATCGTCACCAAAAAGGGCGGAAAGGCGCACGTGCGCTCAGGCTGGGTCTACGTGATCGCGATGGGAGCAGTCGCGATCTCGGCCCTCGTCATGGGCATCTGGCGGATCGGATTCGATCCGGACAAAACGGTCGAGTCCGTCGCCTTCGCCTGGTTCCTCATTTTCATCTCGATTTTGAGCTCGGCGACAGCCTGGTACGGGATTCGCGTGCTGCGGTACAAAAACCGCAAAGCGGCGCATCGCCAACCGGTCGACCTGCTGTTTCCCGCTTTGCTGGTCGCCTCGGGCGCAGCCATGAGCCTGTACGGGGCGACGATCGACTTTACCCTGCTGACCTGGTTTCCGTTCATCGGGATTTTCCTCGGCACGACGCAGCTTGTGTACTGGCTGCGGCCGCCGGGGCGAAAGCTCCACTGGTGGTTTGAGCATCTGGGAGGAATGCTCGGCTGCTGTATCGCGACGATTACGGCCTTTACCGTATTCGGTGCGCCGCGCCTGCTCGGCCTAAGCTCTGTTCACCCGCTCGTCTGGTTTATGCCGACGATCGTCCTCGTCCCCTGTATCATCGGATTTTCCCGCTATTACCACAAAAAATTCAACTCATCCAAAAGCGCATGACTGCATCGGCAAAGCCTCCTCGATGAATGAGGGGGCTTTGCTATTTTTCTAAAAGCCAGTGCCAAAAGTTTTATGGAAAAAACGAAACTTTCCAGCTATTGGCTCGTCTCATTGAAAGAGTAAATTTCGTCCCGAGAGAAAGGAAGGTTGGAAATGGCGAAACTGTCTTTGGCAGCACTTGTTCCGTTGCGTTCAGATATTGCCCACAAGGTCAGCGAGCTCGATCAGGAGCGCGAAAAAAACGCCTTCTGCGTCTATGTGAAAGGCGAGCAAGCGGAGGAGCCGACTCGTTCGTTTGCGCTCATCACGGAAGAGCTGGAGGAAGCGCGCGAAGACTTCCGCGTCATTGACGAGCTGATCCACAGCGCCAATCTCGCCCACAAAATCACCTGGAACAATCAGGAGATCAGCCTTTTTACTGCGATGCAGATTGCGAAGCATATGCGCAAGGAAGCTGCCTCGCTGAAGCGATACGGTTCGATGAAAAAAGAGGAACTGAATACGGGCGGCTACTTCAATGGCGGGGACAAGACGATCACGCGCGCCATGTACGACATTGAAAAAGCGCGGGAAAGCGGCTTGAAGCTGGAGAGAAAAGTCAAGCGCTTGTCCCAGTTGATTGAAGACGAATGCCACAACATTTTTCTGGAGTTTCCGCAGGCCGAAAAATATATCGAGCTGGAAGACTAGGCACAGCTTCATGTGCTTAGCTTAGAAAACGTAACGGATTGCGTTTTGTAAGCTGAGTACATCTCAGCCACAGGAAATCGCGGACAACGCCTATCCTTGTGCGAGACAAGGACCCCTATGAGCGCTGGTCGCTCGTAGAAATGTATGACAGAGCATACGTGCTAATCCTAATTTGTATGGGTAGAACGAATCGCCAGACGCCTATTCGGTTCATCGGTTACTCGTTCGATTCGGCTGGACAACCGCGAACACCAACCTCCCTATTTCGTCCCGTTTCCTGTGCCTTATTCTGAAAATCCAACTCCTTCTCTTTCGGCAGAGAAGGTTTTTTTATGCCGCCACGCTACAATTCCCCTGGGACACGACGGACATACGGCGCTCTTGCTCGCCGTCGCGAAATGGATGGCTGAAAACCGGGAAGCGGTCAAGCCAAACATCGTGTTTTTGTGCGGAAAAAAGAGCGCCTATCCGCATCATCACCCCAAATTTGATATCGACGAGGAAGAGATCGGCACGGCTATTGATCTGTTTCTGAATCTGGTCAAGCATTTCGCGTGACTAGCGGCAAGCGATTCCTGTTTGGGGATCGCTTGTTTTTTTCTTCCGCGGCGAAAAGGGCTGCCGCTTCCCGGGCGCTACTTATGCTACTATGGAAGAAAAAAGGAAGTGAACGGCCGATGAAGCTGCAAAAGGTGACGTTGACGACGAGCAAGCCGGAAGAACTGCTGGCTTTTTACACGCAAGTTTTGCACATGCCGCTGATCGAAAGCACGCCCCGCTCGTTTGCCGTATCGGTAGGGGAAGCCACACTGGCTTTTCAGCGGGCGGAGCAAAAGCCGTTTTACCATTTTGCCTGCGGCATCGCGGAGCGGGCGTTCGATTCGTATGCGGAAGCGATCAGACAGCGCGGCATCGTTTTACGCAGCAAAGACGGGCAGGAGGTCATGCAGTCGTACACGTGGAAAGGAAAGCAGCTCTACTTCGCAGACCCGGAAGGAAACATTTTGGAGCTGCTGGCTTTTCCGACAGAGGCGAAGACGGATTGGCTCTCGATTCAGGAAGTCGGCATGCCCGTTCCCGATGTCGCGGCATTCGCGGCTTCGCTCGCCCCGATCCCGAGCGAATTTGAGGCTGAATCGGAAGTCTTTCGCTTTTACGGCGATCAGGACGGCGTGCTCGTGCTGGTAAAAGCAAACCGCCCGTGGTATCCGACCGACAGAGGGGCCACCATCCATCCTATCGCGATCGAGCTTGCGCCTGAGCCTGAGCCTGAGCGGGGACAGCAGGGGCTTGTGCATACGAGTCCGCCGTTGCCGTACCGGATCGTCTGCTGAACGGAACGGTTGCCGACTGCGTTCCAAAGACAGAGAAGTGGCGCTGCGGGAAATCAGCATCGTGTTTGCTACGCTGATCGGCGTCGTCTGGCTCAAGGAGCAGACACGCACGCATAAAAAAACACCTTCAAGATTGTCCCCGATCTTGCGAAATGATCGGATCGTCTTGAAGGTGTTTTCATCTGTTTCACATGCTTGGGATCAGTTTCGGCAGAGATTACAGCGTGCGCTTGTGCAAACAGCAAATCGATTTCTTGGCAATGAACTTGCGATCAATGAAAAATGCCGTAAAGAAAGCAAGAGCGAGAGTAAGCAGCAGGTGCGCATAGGTCATGAGAGGAAGCGCACTGCCTTCCAGCTTGATATTGTCGAAGCGGTATTCCAAACGCTTTACGCCATGCCGGGCTGTCAGCAGGTCTTCCTGCTTGGCCAGGTCTTCCAATGGAGCTTCAAACACATAACGGTTGGGAGAATCGGCGTGAATGAGCAGAGTCACATCGGCCTTGCCTTTTTCATTCCAAAACTTGATGTCATCGTGAGCCAGCGAAGGCGCGTCGCCGCCAGGGATAATCATTTTATCCAATTGTGGCGCATTCTCGATGGTGTGTCGTGCCACGATGTTGAGGTGATGCTTGGTCGTAAGCGGTGTCATCGTCCTCGAAATGGTCCGAACGCGTGTCGTTCCTGTGTCCGCGTACGAGTCAAAGATCGAAGACAGGGCCAGTTCTTCCATGCCGTCATAGAGCAGCACGCCCATTTGCTTTTTCTGCCAGCGGAATGTGCTATTCAGAATGTAGGTGGAAAATTTGTAGTCGAGAA
The DNA here is from genome assembly GCF_058781555.1 of Brevibacillus sp. FW306-2-1A-C05A. Classification (NCBI taxonomy): domain Bacteria; kingdom Bacillati; phylum Bacillota; class Bacilli; order Caryophanales; family Paenibacillaceae; genus Brevibacillus; species Brevibacillus sp. FW306-2-1A-C05A. The sequence continues at coordinate 28,874 of NZ_JBYSWV010000032.1, read as the reverse complement.
CAAACGGTTCCACTTTTGGATTCGCGACAAATTCGTAATTCGGATAGCTGATTTGTTTGGCAATGCTTGCTGCTGTCGGCTCGCCCACTTGCTGCGAGATGAGGTGAAGCACCGCATCGATACCAGCCGTTTGACCGGATGAAGTCAGCGTATTTCCTTCGTGGACATATCTCACATCCTCTACCCAAGTCGTATCCGGGTAGAATACTCGCAATGACGGAATCGCTTGCCAGTGAGACGCAGCCGATTTTCCTTTCAGCAGACCGGCATCAGCCAGGTTGCCTGACCCCCCGCAAATGCTCAGGAAAGTGGTATCGCTGTTAGCGTGTTTCTGAATCCACTCGCGGGTAGGGGCATATGTCGCTTCATCGATAATGGGCATAAACGGGACTACGATTACGTCAGGGTCTTTCCCCAACAGAGCATCCAACTCTGCATACGTGTAGTGCGGGACGACATCGAGTCCGCCTGACAGAGCTTTGAGGTCTTTGTCGGGTGCGACAGCATAGACATTATACGCTTCTGTCATCGAGAGCAGCGTGTACGGAATGAGAAAATCGAAATCCTCTGTTGTAATCGAAGAATCTCCCAAGACGACTGCAACGGTAGGTTTCGCCGGATCATGAGGGGGAATGGTGACTCCCTCCAGGGAAGGGACGGCCTCTTCGCGGAGCGCGTTGTAAAATTCCTTCTGCGTATGGGAATATCCAAGAAAGCCAAGACCGCCTACAAATACAACCAGACTAAGCAGATACACCGCCAAACGCAACAAAACTTTTTTCACTTTTGATTCCTCCTGTTTACTATACCACCGTAGGGTAATTAGCTTCTAAGAGGAATATAAAGCAGCTATGTGAACTGAATATGAACGGGAACCAAAAAAAGAAAAAAACCGCACGCTGGCGGTTTTTCACTGCGGCAAGGTCACTTCAAACGTCGCTCCTTTTCCTGCTTCACCTAAAACCCGAATGTTTCCCCGATGCCCGTCAATGATTTGCTTCACGATGGACAACCCAAGGCCGTTTCCTTTTACGGCAGAATTGCGAGCTTTGTCTACTTTGTAAAAAGGCTTGAAAATGTGAGCCCTTTCTTCTTCAGGAATCCCGATTCCGTTATCGGAAATGGAAACGATGCACTGATTGCCTTTCTTGACAGCCGTGATTTGAATCGTGCCGTTTATAGGTGTGAATTTGATGCTATTGCTCAGCAGATTGATCCACACCTGGCTGAACTGGTCCTCGTCTGCTTCTATCATGAGCGGCTCCAGATGAAGGTCGAAGTCGATCTGTTTGGTTTCCCAGTGTGGAGCAAGCGCAATCACGACCTTGCGAATCTGCTCGTCGAGACGATACGTCTTGGTGCGCAGCGGCATGTTCTCTTGCTGCAGTTGGGATAATTGCAGCAAATTTTGGCTCAACCGAGACAGTCTCTCGCTCTCTTCTTCGATAATGGTCAAATAGCGAAGGCGGTTTTCCTCGCTTACTTCCTTGTGCTTCAACGCCTTTGTGAAACCGGAAATCGAAGTTAAAGGGGAACCGATCTCATGCGAGACGTTGGAGACGAAATCCCGCCGCATTTGATCCAGCATTCCGAGCTTTTTGGCCATCTGGTTGAAGCTGGCGCTCAAGATTCCGATCTCGTCTTTGCGCTTGATAGGTACTTCTACTGCGAACTCTCCTTCCGCCATTCGCCGGGTGGCTTCGGTCAATTGAACAATCGGCTTGACCAGGTAACGGGCGGCGATGAGAATCAAAAAGCTTCCGATGAACAGGATTAAACCGTACAGCAAATGAATCGAATTCATCAATTCTTCGTCAGCGCTGTTTCGTTTCAGCGTCACGAACAAGGCATAAGGCTGTCCGTCCACCTGAAAAGGCAGGCCAATTACAGGCAGTGCAGCTTCATGGGAAGCAGAAGTGTCGCTTCGCAGCAGATCGGTTAGCTTTTCACCAGCGAGGACACGCGCGACATCACGAGGCTCCACCTGCAACGAGGCTCCTTTCTCGGCGAGGAGCGGAACGCCCTCTGCATTGTAAAGCTGCGTATGGGTTAGGGAAAGGCCCGACAAGTGCTGCATGAGCGGAACCAGCTCTGCGGTGGGAGTGGATTGGTAGGTGGCGATCATTTGGCTTCCGTTTTCGATGAGCATGTCTCGGACGATGCCTTTGGCGCGTTCTTCATACAGCCAGGTCGTAATGAAAAAAGCCGTCACCAGGCTGAGCATGACGATTCCGACGAATACGAGCACGACCCGTGTATAGAGCGATTTCATTGCGCTGTTACCTCCAGTCGATAGCCCAAACCGCGAATCGTCACGATGCGAAATCCGGATTCGGCTTCGGGGAACCGCTCGCGAAGCCGCTTGATATGCACATCTACCGTTCGTTCGTCCCCTTCATAATCGAGCCCCCAAATTTGTTAGATCAATGTTTCGCGAGTAAATAATTGCCCGGCATAGTTGCCCAGTTTGTACAGCAGTTCAAATTCTTTCATGGGGATCGTTTTGGTCTGTCCGTCTGCGTATACCACCAGATAGCGTGAACGGTCCAACGAAAGATGGCCAAGCGTAATGATGTTGGATACCGAAATGCGATACCGCTTGAGCAGTGCCTTTACGCGCAGAACCAGTTCTACGGGATCAAACGGCTTTACCAGATAATCATCGGTCCCCAGCTTGAATCCATGGATGCGGTCCTGCGCCTCGCCTTTGGCGGTAATCATGATGATCGGCATATCGCCAAACTCACGCAGTTTGGAGCATAGCTCCCAGCCGTCCATTTGCGGCATCATGATGTCGATAACCGCCAAATCCACGGCATGATTTTCCGCGTATGCCAATGCGTCTGCTCCATTTGTTTTTTCTACAATGTCAAACCCCTCGTCTTTTAAGTACAATGCGACCAATTCCCGAATGTGCGGGTCGTCATCGACCACTAATGCCCTTGGCACGCTCATCCGCTCCTTTCCGTTCTGCATATCAGGACCGTCATTACTGCATTTTTACCATTTACTATAGGGCCTTCTGTTTTTGGGAACAAGTAGCAAGTCTTGCCCACTGGCGGTCAAACGTTTGTATGCAAAAGGAGCTTACCCGCACCTGCGTTTTATCAGGCCACGCGTCGAGCGGGAGTGGATGCTCGGGCTGACAGCGGCACAGCTTGCGCAAGTCGCCGAATGGGAAAAAGACATGTGGAACGGCATCCACGGCTACATCGGCATTCACGGTGAGACGAATGACAGCGAGTATAAAGACGTGCCAGAGGAAAAGCAGCGGCTGCTTGCCGAAGCTTTTCAACCCATGGCGCACCGCGTCGACAATGAAATCAAAGGAATCCGTATTCATTACCCGACGGCGGCAACCGCGCAAAAGGCAAACATGAGCACAGACGCTTTCGAGGACTTTTTCTTCGACGTCTGCTCGTTTGACTACCGGAAAATGGCCAAGGCAAGCACGCCGCTGTAAGAGCTGATGGACAAAACGGATCAAGTGCGGATAGTGGGGCCGGGAACCGACCTGGCTTTTTCCATCAAAGGAATCGGCAAACAGGTGGCGGTCGGCAAGCGGAATATGCCGGACGGGGAAGTGTACACAGCGCCCGTGCGCGGCTCGCTCCACGGAACGATCCAGTACAACGCGCCAAGCCGCTACAGAGGGACGGCTTTTGACAACGTGCGCTTCACGTTTCGCGAGGGCAAGATCGTCGAGGCGACGGCGAATCATACCGAGAAGCTGAACGAAATACTGGATACGGATGAGGGAGCGCGCTACATCGGAGAGTTTGCGATTGCGTTTCATCCGCACATTTTGCACCCGATCGGCGACATTTTGTTCGATGAAAAAATCGCCGGGAGCTTCCACCTGACGCCGGGACAGGCGTACGATTCGGCGGACAACGGCAATCGCAGCACGATTCACTGGGATTTGATCGCGATTCAAAGGCCGGAGTACGGCGGCGGGGAAATCTGGTTTGACGACGTGTTGATCCGCAAAGACGGAAGGTTCGTGCACGAGGCTTTACTGGGGCTGAATCCGGAGCAGTTGATTTTGTAGGAGGGCAGATGCGCCCTCCTTTTTTATTTCAGCTTAAAGACGAGCACGCCTGCGATCATGATGCCGATTCCCAGCAGTTTGTTTGCGCCAAGCGGGACTTTTTCCACGCCGAACAAGCCGAGAGAGTCGATGAGCAGGGCGACGAGCAACTGGGAGATGAGCAGGATGGAGACGGAGTAGGCCGGGCCGATCAAGGTGATGCCTTTCATGACGCTGAAAACGATCAGCGCCCCGAATACGCCTCCGAGCAAGTACAGCTTGTTCACTTCCTCGATTTTTTGCCAGTCCCCGTCGCGGACGATGGCGAAGACGGCGAGCGAGACGAGGAAGCCCAGCCCGTGGACGATGGCGTTCGTTTGCCACAGGCCCAGCTTGTCGCTCGCCTGGGCATTGAAGACGCTCTGCAAGCAGATGAACACGCCTGCGAGCAGCGAAAACAGAATGCCTTGCATGCTTTTCACGCCCTCCTATGCGGCCATTTATTCGTAAATGTTGCCGCTCGCAAGCTCCACGACTTTTTTTCGATTGCGAATGTGCAACGCCCCTCTTTTCCGCTCGATGATGCCGGACGCGCTCATGCTCTGAATGACCCGGTTCAGATGACGGTAGCTCGTGCCGAGCAGCTCCGCTACTTCTGTGAGCTTCGCCGTCTTCAATTCGTCTGAGGCAGTCGGCTGCGTGCCGCCTTCGAGGGTGGAGAGCAGGTAGCTTGCGAAGCGGTTTTCCACCGGATACAGCAAATTCAGGCTCGTCGAGTTGGACGAGGTGTACAGCTTGTGGCTGATTTTTTGCAGGATGAACTGTAAAAAGCCCGGATGGTTCTGGTAGCGCTCGTGCAATACTTTGAAGGGCAAGGCAATCAGCTTGCCCGGATGGACAAATTCAACCGTGTTGCGCGCCTCCAGCCGCGTGACGAACTCCACGTCGCCGATGATCGCCAGCGGGTTGTTGAAGCGCAGCAGCAGCGACTTGCCGTTGGGGAGCGTCGTGAAAATTTTGATTTTGCCTTCGACGACGAAGTACATGTGCTGGAGCACGTCGCCTTTGGCGCACAACAGCTCGCCTTTTTCCGCCTGGTACAGATGCATTTCGCGGATGGCGGCAGCGTCGAACAGCTCGTGCAGACAACTGTTTTCGATAAAAGCGTGGAGCACAGCTCGATCGTGTATTTCCTTCATGGCAATCCTCCGAGAAAAAAGGATGGGGCAGACGGCATCTTCTATAGTAAAAGACTGGGGGGCGAGAAAAAAGGACATATGTCCTGTTGGCTGAAAGTGTGGCCGTGCAGGCGCTCGCTTTGCCAGAGAGTAGCAGGAATATCCCGCTTTGTTCCAGAACTATACGGGTAGGTATTACAGAGAGAAACGAGGGAGCTGGTAGCGTGACTGTACGTGCAGAAGAAACGGTTATCGGGTTTGTAGGAACGGGCGTCATGGGCAAAAGCATGGCGGGACATTTTTTGCGGGCAGGGTATCGGGTGCTCGTTTATACGCGCACGAAGGCAAAAGCCGAGGAACTGCTGGCGGCAGGAGCAGTCTGGAAGGAACGGGTAAGCGAGCTGGCTGCTGAAGCCAATGTCATCATTACGATGGTCGGATACCCGTCTGATGTGGAAGAAGTGTACCTTGGGCCTGAGGGCATCATTTCGCATGCGAAGCCGGGTACTTTTTTGATCGATATGACAACGTCGAAGCCTTCGCTCGCCCAAAAAATATACGAGGAAGCGAAAAAGCATGCGCTGCATGCGCTGGACGCCCCGGTGTCCGGCGGAGATGTCGGAGCGCGGGAAGCGCGGCTTGCGATCATGGTCGGCGGCGATCAGGAAGCGTTCGACGCGGTGGAGCCGCTGCTTGCGGTCATGGGCAAAAACGTCGTTCTCCAGGGCGGCCCTGGTGCCGGACAGCATACGAAAATGTGCAACCAAATCTGCATCGCGACCAATATGATCGGCGTGTGCGAAGCGATCGCCTACGCGAAAAAAGCGGGATTGGACCCGGCGCGCGTGCTGACGAGCATCGAAGCGGGAGCGGCGGGCAGTTGGTCTTTGTCCAATCTGGCTCCGCGGATGATTGCGGGCAATTACGCGCCCGGCTTTTACATCAAGCATTTTATCAAGGACATGGGCATCGCCCTGGAAGCGGCCGAGGAGATGGGACTGTTGACGCCTGGGCTCGCGCTGTCCAAGTCGCTCTATGAGGAGCTTGCGGAAAAAGGCGAGGCAGACAGCGGGACACAGGCGCTGATTAAATGGTTTGAACGCGAGTAGCACAATTTGGAAAGAGTAAAGCAAACAAAAAAGGAGCCCGCACGAGAAGGGCTCCTTTTGCTTGGTTATGTCGAGGATTGAGGCGGCTGTCCGTTTTCCTATTTGGCATTGACCCGCACGTCCAGCACTTCTTTGGAAACAGGTCTGTTTTTGGACATCGGGGTTCCCATTTTTTTTACTTCCAAAATGTCGAGCAAAAATACAAACGACGGAATCCCCACGATCAGTCCCCAGACGCCGAAGAAGTGTTCGGAGAAGATCAGGACGACGAACGTGTAAAAAATCGGCAGATGGGTCTTCGACGCCATCAGGCGAGGGTTGAGGACGTAAGCTTCCATGGCGTGAATCAGCATGATGAACACCAGCAGGTAGATCACCGTAGGCAAGCCGCCGATGCTAAAGGCGATGGCGCTGAGCGGAATCAGGGAAATGATGACGCCGGCCACGGGGATCAGCCCGAGCACGAACACCATCAGCGCCAGGCCAAACAAGTTCGGGAAGCCGAGAATCCACAGGCCGATGACCGTGAACACAGTGTTGAACAGGGCGATCAGCAACTGGGTTTCAATGACTTTTCCAAAGGTCAAAATAAACTTTTGGCTGAAATATTCAATCTCGTTGTACAGCCACGACAGCTTGCTGGTGCGGAACTGCGCGGTAAACGCGATCACGTTGTCCTTGCCCAGCAGGAAAAACAGGCTGAGCAGCAGCGCCAGAAACAGGTTGAAGCCCATGTCCTTGACGACCGTCAAAAAGTCAAGACTCCCTTTGACAAGCCCTTTCATGTCAAGCTTGTCTAGGGCGGACATGAGATAAGGCGCAAATTCGTTATGCTGGTTTTCCCGCACCACCTGCTCGATGAGGTGGATCAATTGCCCGGTTTGATGAATCAGGGCCGGGAAAGCTTTCATCCCTCCGCCAACCAGAAAGGCCGTCAACAGTGCGTAGAGGGCTATGAGAATCAATTTGGGATGGACGGGCACGAGCTTGTGGGTCGCCCTGGTGAGAAACAGGTGCAGCCGATCCATCAAAAATGTGACGAGAAACGTGAGCAAAACGACATTGAGCATGCTTCCGAGCGAGTAGAGCAGGAAGCAAAACAACGCCAAAATACCGAAACGTCTGAAATCCTTATTTTGCAAGACGGTGAGCAAGTTCATGGGAACATCCTTTCCAATTTCGAGACGCGCTATTTTCTATGCTAAGCTTACCGTAACGATGTGTATTTCCTGTGTCTTTTTTTGGCGAATGCTGTAATTATCACACCATCCAAGGAAGGGAGAGCCATCCATGAAGCGACAGGTGCTGCTTGTCGAAGACGAGAGCCGCATCCGCGAAATCGTCGCGGACTACTTCGAACAGGAGCAATGGATTGTACACGAAGCGGAAAACGGAAAGCAAGCCATTCAGATGCTGGAAAGCCTCCGGGTCGATCTGGTCATTCTCGACATTTTGATGCCGGAGATGGATGGCTGGACGGTTTGCAAAGAAATCCGCACAACCTCTGATGTGCCGATCATCATCCTCACCGCCAAGTCCGAAGAAGACGACAAGATGCAAGGCTTTGAGCTTGGCGCCGACGATTACGTCACGAAGCCGTTCAGCCCGCGAGTGCTGGTCGCCAGGGCCAACTCCTTGATGAAGCGGGTTGAGGGCACGGTCAGAGGAACCGACCATCTGCTGCGCTTCGGCCAGGTCGTCATTAATCGGCATGCCCGGCGCATGAAGATCAGGGGCGAAGAAATCGACCTCGCCCCGAAAGAGTATGAGTTGCTCGTCTATCTTATCAAAAATGCCGGGATCGTGCTGTCGCGGGAAACGATCATGGATCACGTCTGGGGCTTCGACTACTTTGGCGATTTGCGCGTCGTCGACACCCATATCAAGAAGCTTCGCAGCAAGCTCGGCAGCGAAGCGCGACACATCCGGACAGTTATCAAGGCAGGCTATACGTTCGAGGAAGAGCGATGAAAAAATGGGGCGTCACACTCAAGCTGTTTGCCATCACTTCATCGTGTTTCCTGTTGTTTTATACGATTATCATGATCGGTCAGTTACTTTTTTTTGAGCAATTTTATCAATCGAAAAAGCTGGACGACCTGGAGAAGAAGCTCGAAGCGTTTGCCAAAGAGTACGTCTCGCGGGAATGGGACGCAGAGAGCATGGCCCGGGAGTTGTCCGTTTTTATCAGCCGCAACAAGACGCAACTGGCGATTGTCAGCCCAAACGGCCAGGTGAAGTACGACAATCCGTTTCGCATCGTCATTCGCGATCGCGAAGGCAAAAACGTGAAAATCTCGCTGTCCCTGCTCCCGGAGGAAGACCGCAGCGCCCTTTTGAGCGCGAATCTGCACAAAGGCGACCGGATTGAAGCGATCGGCGTCTTTGAGGAAGGGCTGCTGCAGGAGATGTTTTATCCGCGCGTCATTAAAAAAGCGGGGGCAGCCGATATCGGCACGTTGCGAGGGAGCGACACGACTCTGACGCTGTCGACTGTCTCCGGCGAAATTACCGAGCTGTTTTTGCCTGCGCCCAACCAGTGGAATTTGCGGCAAGGGATTCTGTTTCATGTGCTGAAGGACTTATTCCCGTTATCGGAGGAACGCAAACGCGCGCTGGAGGGCGGAAGCGTGCTGGAGGAGGAATGGGTGGAGCCGTGGAGCGGCGTGCGCAGCCTGGTTGCGATTCACCCGATCGTACAGGACGGGCGGCTCAGTGAACTGGTCGTCGCCCTCACCTCCTTGCAGCAGATCAGCGAGGCAAACGATGCACTGCGGCTGTTTTACGTCTACATCGGAATCGGCGGCTTCGCGCTGATCCTGCTGTTGTCCCTGCTTTTGTCCAAAATCGTCACCAAGCCGCTACTTTCCTTAAACAAAAGCGCCCTGCGCATGGCGCGGCTCGACTTCTCGGTCAAGTCGCCGATTATCCGCAACGACGAGTTCGGCAGCCTGGCGCGCAGTCTGAACACGATGGCGGAAAAGCTGGATGTGACGCTGCGGGAGTTGCAGCAAGCCAACGAACAACTGCGCAGCGAGATGGACCACAAGCAGCGGATGGAGCTGATCCAGAAGGAGTTTGTCTCCAATGCCTCGCACGAGCTGAAAACGCCGCTGAGCATCGTGAAAAGCTTCGCGGAAGGGCTGCGGGACGGCGTCGGCGAGAACAAGCGCGAGCGCTACATCGAGGTCATCCTCGACGAGACGGAAAAAATGGAGGAACTCGTCCGCGATTTGCTGGAGCTGGCCAAGCTGGAGTCGAAGACGATCAAGCTGAAAAAGAGCTGGTTTTTCTTAAGCGAGCTGACGGAGGAAATCGTCGAGCGGCTGATGCATCATTTCCGCGAAAAAGAGCTGCGGGCCGTGACGATTTTGGCCAACGAGGAAGCGCTGTACGCCGATCAGGAGAAAATCGAGCAAGTGTTGCTCAACATGCTGGTCAACGCCATCCGCCATGCGAATCCGGGCAGCGAGATTACCGTGCGGATCGAAGGCGAGGCGCAAGCGCTGCGCGTCACGATTGAAAATGAAGGCGAGCAAATCCCGCAGGAGCAACTCGCTTTTGTCTGGGACCGCTTTTACCGGATTGAGCGCTCGCGAAACCGCAAGACAGGCGGGACCGGGCTCGGACTTGCCATCGTCCGGCACATTCTGGAACTGCATGAAGCCTCCTACAGTGTGCGAAATACGAAGACAGGCGTCGCTTTTTCCTTTTCGCTGCCCACCCATGGAAAAGGAAAGTGAAACCAACGTGGCCGTTTGCGCGTCTGACTGATAGCAAGCAAAAAGCACAGGGGGAGGCCAACAAGCCCATGAAACATAAAGCGATCAGTCTGATGGCGGCTGCGCTGCTCTGCGCGAGCGCATGGACAGCGCCGGTGCAAGCGGCTTCGTTTGCAACCGTTCAGCCGTACTTGACGGATTACAAGATCGGGTTCACCAATGGCAACGCGCTGGTAACGAAAGCCCAGTACGATGCATTCGACTACTCTGCGCACGCGGTGATCGTCACCAAGGCCGGAAAAAAAGGATTGCTCGACGTGCGTACCGGCAAGGAAATCACTCCCGCCGTCTGGGACGAGATCGAAATTCCCGGCTCGAATAACATCGCCATCGTGCAAAAAGGCGGCTGGTTTCAATACATCGACCTGACGACGAAAAAGCTGTCAGCCACGAAGTTTGCAGGGGCGCACAGCTACTATCTGTCTTCTGACCATGACCCAGTCATTGTGCTGGGCGGACAGACTTCCATGCTGCTGGACAAAACGGGCAAGGTGCTGATTCCTCCCGTGGCAGGCAAGCTGTCCATCGTCTCGCTGATTCCCCCAGAGGCAAAGGGCGATCAGGAAGCAGACGCGACGCGCTATGTTGTGGCGACGACCGCGAAGGCGATGACCTTGTACGATCTGGTGACGTTCAAGCCGAGATTTTCCTTGCCGGGGGCCGCGCTGATTCCCAATGAAGGCGGGCCAAAGACTGCCTATCTCAAGGTGCGCTCGGGCGGCAAGGAAGGTCTGGTCGATGTGAATGGACAGTACGTGCTGCCTGCGCAATACAAGGCGATCTACACCTGGAACCATGGATATTTTCAACTGGTGGGGCCAAACGGAGTCGGTTTGTGGAAGGACGGACAGCTTTTGGCGGAGCCGCTCCATGCCGAGGTGGGATTTGCGCATAGCAACCCGGATTTGTACTGGACCGTCTCCAAAGATATTGTGACCTACCATTCCATCGCCAAAGGAACGGCTCATTCGTTGAAAAAGGGCGCGGACTATTTGCGCGACAGCTACGTGCTGGGACAGGACCCGAAGACGGGCATGTACGGCGTTGTGCAGGTAGACGCAGGAGTGGTGATCCCGTTCGTGCATCCGCGCGTGGAAGGGCCGCCTGCCTCCCGTCTGCTGGTGCGCAGCGACGGGAAAAAGACGATTCTCCCCGGTTGGGAAAAGCCGATCCGCGAACCGGACTTCTGGTTCGATTCGTTGACGCCGTTAGGCAGTTACGGTCTGCAGAGCGTCAAGGACGGCAGCAAAATCGGGCTGTATTCGGAGCGCGAAGGTTTGCTGCTCACACCAGCAGAAAATCGGGTCATTCGCTATGAGGAAGCTACGGGACAGGTGGTGGTAACCGAGCCGGATGGAAAAGTGCTACGCTTCGGTGGCATTAGTGGCAAGCCGGAGAGCGAACACGACGTCCAGCCGTTGTCCGAGCAGTTGAATGCGGTGTACGAAGCGGGCAAAGGGAGCGTAATCGTCGACCGTTCGACCGATAAACCGATCAGCAAGCATTATGAACAGCTTTACGCAGACGATGCCTCCAAGCTGATCGTCGCAGCAGATGGGCAGACGGCTGACCTGTACACGCCAGACGGCACGCTGCTCACGACAGAGATCAAGCTGGCGCGGTGGAAGGGGCGCTACGACGCTCCGCCCGTCACCATCATGCAGGTGGGCGACGCCTTCTACACATTGGGCGTGAAGGAGGGCACAAACAAGCGGGCATTCATCCGGATCGCAGACGGGCAGTTGCAGGTCGCAGGCGAGTTTGCGTATCGGGAGGCTGCGGAAATAGCGATGGGCGAGAAAAAAGCGGCCGTTGCGATGCGGGCGGACGGGACGCTCGATGTTTGGGCGCAGGAAGGCAGCCGGCTCGTGCAAAAGCTGGCGAACGCAACCGGATACGAGACAGCCTCTACTTTCGACAAGCTGCTGGTGCAAACGAAAGATGGCTGGGATGTGTACTCCTCTTCGCTGGAGCGCATCACCACAGGGAACTACCAGTCGTTGAAGCCGCTGCCGCAAAGCGACAAAAGACCAGGCGTTGTCGTCTACCAGGATAAGCAGACGGGCTTGTACGGGCTTTTGGCAGCAGACGGCAGACAGTTGACTGCTCCCAGGTACGAAGCGATCAAGCCGTCCGGCGAAGTCTTTCCCGGACTTTGGCTGCACGACGACACACAGCCGCCATTTGCGTTTGCGACGAAGGACCAGTTCGGCTATCTCGATCAGGACGGCAAAGAGCTGTTTACGACCAAGTTCCTGACGAAAAAGCCTGTGATTACGTATCGCCCGCTCCAGTTGCAAAGCTTCGAGGCATATACGACACTGATGAAACAAAACCCGCTGGAGCTTGTCGACTTCGGCAAGCCGTATAGCTGGTCCGGGAAGGGCAGCAGCGAGAGCAAGTTTTACGCGAATCTCGCGCTGTATGTGGGACTGCCACAGGGCGCAGGAAAAGCAGAGGTGTTCGCGGCACTGGAAGCAAAAGGCGCGATCAAGCCCGATGCGAAACGCGCTGATATGAGCGACGAAGACATGTACAGCCTCGCCTACTTCATGGCGACAGGCAAAAGCAGCCAGTCGCTGACCGCCAAGGAGTTGACGGAATGGGCGCAAAAGCGGGGCATCGTGCCGCAGCGTGGAGGCATGAGCTACTATATGTCGATGGATTTGTACAAAGAGTATCACCAGATGTTTTTTGCGGAGCTGTTACGATCGGTGGCGGGGAAAAAGCTCGCGAAGCCGAAAGTGCTGAAGGCTGGAGAGCTGTCGCCTGAGCAGAAGGCGCTGGTCGAGACGATGCTGCTGGTCAACGGAAAGCAGGCGAACCAGTTGCCGCTGCCGTTGCCGCAGGCGGAGTGGAACCGGGGCGTTCAAGGATTTTTGACAGCATACCAAAAACAGGCAGCCGGACTTCTTGCCGCCTACGAAAAGCAAGCCGGAAATTGAGCGTGCCGAAAGACAAGCGCGGGAGCATCAAGCCCGCGCTTGTTTTCGCAGGTGCGTGATCTGCTGCTGTAGCAAGCAGGCGGCGCGTTTAAAAGATCGGCCAATATTTCAGCATGAGCAGGTAAAAGGCAGCGTGCACCGCCGCTGTCGCGACCAATGAAACGACGAAGGCGACGAACGAAATCTGATCCAGCTTGTAGGCGACCAGGAAAAAAATCGAAAAGGCGAGAAAGGCAATGAACGTGCCTTCTTCCAAATAAGCCATATGCGCATTCACCTCGTTTTTGTACCTGTCTCCTATTCTAGCGGATTTCGGCCGCGGATGAAGAACCAATCATGTTTGTGAAGGAGTGTCGTTTTCATGTCCATCCATATCGAGCCGTTGAAGCAGCAGGATGCCCCGGCGCTTTTTGCCTTCGAGTGCAAAAATCGGGAGTTTTTCGAGCGGACAGTCCCCAGCCGCGGGGAGGCGTACTATCACTGCGATTATTTTCAAAACAGTCTGCAAGCTTTGTTGGCAGAGCAAGAGCAGCGTATTTCCTGCTTTACGCTCATCAAAAATGCGGCGGGAGACATTTTGGGCCGGATGAATCTGGTCGACCTCGATCACGAACGAGGAAGCGCCGAACTCGGCTACCGGGTCGGAGCGGATGCCGCAGGCAAAGGAGTGGCGTCTCAGGCGCTCAAGCTCCTGCTTACCGAATACATACAGCCGCTCGGTATCCGTGAAGTACAGGCCAAGACGACAGCCGAAAATATCGCCTCGCAAAAAGTGCTGCTCAAAAACGGCTTTGTTTTTCGCGAGACTGACGCTGCGGGATTTTGGCACTACCGCTGGACGCGGTAGCGGTGGATAGTGGCTTGTTTGTGTTTATTTTAGTTATTTGGTATTATATGTAAAGTTCGAAAACTAGAAATCAAAGGAGAATCGCGATGAAATCACGCAGCAAAAGCGTTTTGAATGTGTTGGTAGCCGCTGGAGTGATTGCCTCTTGCGCTGGCTACGCGGCAGCCAATGAAGCAAAGCCAAAGGCAGCCAGTCCGGCCGCTACGGAAAAAGTACTGCGGCTCAATTTGGTCGCGGAGCCGCTCACGGTCGACCCGGCGCTGGCAGAGGATGAAGTATCGTTCATGTTGACCAGGGCGATGTACGACGGCCTGGTTCGCGTTGGCCCGGATGGAAAGCTGCAGCCATCCATGGCGCACAAGATCGAGGTGTCTGACGATTTGAAGACGTACACCTTCCACTTGCGCGATGCCAAATGGAGCAACGGCGATCCCGTCACGGCCTACGATTTTGAATACGCATGGAAGCGGGTGCTCGATCCGAAAACGGACAGCATCTACTCCCATCAGCTCTACGTGATCGAAAATGCCGAAGCAGCCAACAGCGGCAAGGAGAAGCTGGACGCCGTAGGGGTGAAGGCGGTTGATGCGAAGACGTTGCGCGTCGTGCTGGAGGAGCCGACTCCTTATTTTGCCCAACTGACAGCCTTCCCGACCTTTTATCCGGTCAACCAGAAGGTCGTGGCCGCGAATCCGAAATGGGCCAATGCCGTCTCGACGCATGTAGGAAATGGCCCTTACAAGCTCGCTTCCTGGACGCGCGCTGAACAGATGACGCTGGTGAAAAATGCGTCGTACTGGGATCAGGCAGCCGTGAAGTTGGACAAGCTCGCCTTTTCGATGGTTGAGGACGAAGAGACGGAGCTGGCCTTGTTCGATACGGGTGAGCTGGACTGGGCGGGTGCTCCCGGGCAGCTTCCGGCAGATGCTCTGCCAGTGCTGAAGGAGAAAGGGCTTCTGCACACGAAGCCGATCGCGGGTGTCTACTGGTACAAGTTCAATACGGAGCAGGCTCCTTTTACCAATGCGAAAATCCGCAAAGCGTTCGCCTACGCGATGAACCGCCAGGCGATTGTCGACACGGTGACCAAGGGAAGCCAGGTGCCCGCTACGGCAATCGTGCCTGTGACCAATGGCGAGAAGCAGTCTGGCTACTTCAAGGACAATGATCGCGAGACAGCGAAAAAGCTTTTGGCAGAAGGGATGAAGGAGCTGGGAATCGGCAAGCTCCCGCCGATCTCCCTGTCCATGAATCGCTCGGAAAACCATCGAAAGATTGCGCTTGAAGTTCAAAAGCAGTGGAAAGAGGCGCTGGGTGTTGACGTGAAGCTGGTGGAAGAGGAATGGAAGGTCTTTTTGGATCATATAACCGAGGGCAATTACCAAATTGGACGGATGGGCTGGCTGGCGGACTACGGCGATCCTGCGAATTTTTTGGGACTGTTCTACGACAAAAAGGGCGGCAACAACAATACGAACTGGGAAAACAAGCAGTACCAGTCGCTCCTCGACAAAGCGGCGACAGAAGCGGACCCGGCCAAGCGCAAGCAATTGCTGGCGGAGGCAGAAGCCATCCTGACGGAAGAAATGCCCGTGCTTCCGATTTATTTTTATTCGAGCAACTGGGTGCAGGACGAGAAGCTGAAGGGCGTCGTCATGGATGAGTTGGGCTACCTTGATTTCAAATGGGCCACGAAGGAATAACATAGGAAGGCTGATAAAACGAGCAAGCTCCCCTTTTCGACAGCTGGAAAGGGGAGCTTTTGTCTGGGCAAAAGGATCGCGTGGCAGCTTACGGTTCCCAAGGGCGGCCCCGTGCCGAGCGAATCAGGAGAGACGTTCGCGGCGTTGCAGTCGCGCGTCCGAGCGTCCGTCAGCTACGGCTCCCACGGGCGCTCCGTGCCGAGCGAATCAGGAGAGACGCTCGCGGCGTTGCAGTCGCGCGTCCGAGCGTCCGTCAGCTACGGCTCCCACGGGCGCCCCGTTCCGAGCAAATCCGCGAGATGCTTGCTGCGCTTGCGGCTTTAGCCGTGGGAGTCTCAAGGGAGAAGTGTGTCCAAAAACGGATATAGCGACTGGGACCCTGTGAGATAATCGGTTTTTTCGAGCGAGACAGCGGAAAAAACGCCACAGGCCGCGCCCTTGTGGTGTTTTTTTGTGTGCAAAAATGTTGGAATGGCGCGAGTGCTTTGGCTATGCGAAGCGCGAGGGAGCCTTGTGCTCACTGACGAGCGGCTTTTATTCTGTGCCTTTTTGACAGGAAAAGATGTCGGAAGATGAAGGAAAATGCTGGCGAGTCGCGAATTTTTAACGAATAGGCTGGATTTTCCAATCTTGCTGACGATCTCTATACAAAAGGGGAAAGAGAATCTTGCTTGCACGCGTAAAAAACAGCGTTATCGCTGCCTGCTGCCTGATTTTTCTGCTGCCGGCTTCCTTCGCGGAAGCAGCCACACATGTCGAGGTAACAGTCGATCAGTTGAATATTCGCAGTACACCCGGAACAACCTCCCAGATTGTCGGCACGATTTCGAAAGCGACACGGCTGCCGATCGTGCAGGGACAAAAAGATTGGACGCAAGTCAGGCTCAGCAACGGCAAGACAGGCTGGGTCAACAACAAGTACGTCAAAATGCTTGAGATTCCTCAACTGAAATACGTCAAGAGCAACGTGGATATGTTGAACGTGCGGGCAGAGCCAAATGCCACTTCGCAAATCTTGCAAGTCATCGACAAGAACGGAGTTTTCCTGCAAGTGAAAAAACAAGGCGAGTGGGCGCAGATCAAGCTGTCCAACACAACAAGCGGCTGGGTCAACGCACGCTTTTTGGTGGAAACGACGGCGCCACAGCCCGCTCCAGCTCCTGCGCCAGCCCCAACGCCAGTACCGACTCCCGCCCCTGCGCCAGTTCCGCAGCCGACTCCCGTTCCGACCGTGCCGGAAATGCCGATCGAGCTGGGCGCAGGCTCGCTCGTCCTGAACGAGAGCTACGAGGTGTACGCCGCTCCCGACTTTTTGGGCACTGTGATCGGACAGGTCAATGGCGGCTCGACGATTACCCATTACGGCTATGCGGACGGCTGGTACACGATTGACTACTACGGCACGTACGCCTATATTTTCAAGCCAATCGTCCCGGATGAGACAGGCCAGGTGACGACACCGCCCGTCGCGGCGAATCCGGTGCAGCCTGCACCTGCTCCCGCAGAAGAGTCGATTCGCGTCAGAAACGCCGATACCAATCTGCGCAGCGGTCCCGGCACGAACTACCCTGTGGTGGGCAACGTGCAGCCGGGCCAGACTTTCCCGATTGTGCAAATCGTGGGAGACTGGTACGTCATCCGCATGCCTGACAACTCGCTCGCCTACATCGCAGGCTGGATCGTCGACCGCATCCCTGCGGCGGGCAACCTGTCGCCAGTCGGTGCAGGGACACCAGGCGTCGGCTATAACCAGGGCATGATCGGCAATGAAACCGTCTATATTTACCACACGCACAACCGCGAGTCGTGGCGCAACGTCGCGCGCAACACCCAGGGCAGCTCCGTCGACGACCCTGAAATCAACATTACGCTGGTCGGCAAGCGGCTGGGGGAAATTTTGCAAGCAAAAGGCATCCCGGCGATGGTCAACCAGGATGACTTCGCCCAGAAGCTGGCCGAGCAGAAGAAAAGCTATGCGATGTCGTACACTGAGTCGTACAAGGCGGTGGCGGCAGCGGCGACGACCAGTCCGAACCTGAAGTACATTTTCGACATCCACCGCGACAGCGACGAGCCGCGCAGCAAGGTGGCAATCACGATCAACGGCAAGACGTACTCGCGCATTTTGTTCGTGATCGGCACAGCCAACCCGGGTTATCTGGAAAACAAAAAGCTGGCCGACGCCCTGCATGCGCGCCTCGAGGCATATTATCCCGGCTTGTCGCGCGGCGTCATTTTGAAAGGGAAAAACGAAGGAAATGGCGTGTACAACCAGTCGATTTCTTCGGGCAGCCTGCTGCTGGAATTTGGCGGAACAAACAATACGCTGGAAGAATGCTACAATACGGCTGAGGCTTTTGCCGAGGTGTTCGTGCAGCACATGCTCGAATCGCAAATCGCCTTCAAGTAACGACAGACAGCCCGTTCCGTGTCGCTCGCAGCGCAAAGCGGATCGGGCTTTTGCGTGCGAAAGCGCATAGCGAGACGATGAACGAAGCGAAAAGCAAAGACGTGTGCGCCTGGGGGCGGAGGCTTTTGCCAATTGGCTTGGGCCTTGGTTTTGCGCGCATCCAAGTTTTCGTACTGCTGGCGGACGGCTTGTTTTGAGGCGAACACCAGTGCATGGGCGAGACAATGCCGCCGCACCGCGCGCTCGGAGTTGCACGCGGTGCGAAAAGAAACAGGAATGACTTTGGCAAGCAGCCAGGCTTCATCGGGCGCTCATCGCCTTTACGCCAATAGGAAAAAAAAGAATTTGTCAGGAGGGCATACATGACTGCTCATCAAGAACAAGGCGAGTCGAGCCTGGGGAGGTTGCGCCATGACTTGCGCGGGGACTGCGAAAAATGCTTCGGGCTGTGCTGTGTGGCGCTGCCTTTTGCCGCTTCCTCCGACTTTGCCGCAACCAAGGACAAAGGCACCCCCTGTCGCAACTTGCAGGACGATTTTCGCTGCGCGGTTCACCAGAGCTTGCGCCAGCTCGGCTTTCGCGGCTGTACCGTGTACGATTGCTTTGGCGCAGGGCAAAAGGTTTCACAGGAAACGTACGCCGGACGCGACTGGCGGCAGGCGCCGGAGCTGGCCAAGCAAATGTACGAGGTGTTTCCGCTCATGTGGCAACTGCATGAGCTGCTCTGGTATTTGACCGAAGCGTCGACTTTGCAGCCAGCCCGTCCGCTGCACGCAAAGATCAAGCGCGTCCTGCGCGAGACGGAGAACTTTACGGAGCTGGCCCCGGAAGCGCTGTTGCAAGTGGATGTTGCCGCTCAGCGGGCAAAAGTGGGCGAACTGCTGCGGCAGGTGAGCGAGCTCGTCCGGACAGAAGCCTGTCGCCAGCAAAAAGGGGGGCGGGGAAAAGCGAACCATGTTGGCCGGGGCGCTGATCTCATGGGGGCGAAGCTCAGAGGCGCCGACCTCAGGGGAGCCAATTTGCGCGGAGCGTATCTCATCGCGGCTGATCTGCGCGGAGCGAACCTCAGGTGGGCCGACCTGATCGGCGCAGACTTCCGCGATACCGATCTGCGCGGGGCCGATTTGACCGACAGCCTGTTTCTCACTCAGGCACAGCTCAACGCGGCAAAGGGGGACGCCTCCACGAAAATACCCCCGTCGTTTACGCGCCCGCCGCATTGGGCTGGCTCTTCGGCCTAGCAGCGGCCGGGGTTGTCGGTCTAATAGCGGCCGGGCTTGTCGGCCTAGTAGCCGCCGGGCTTGTCGGTCTCGCAGTCGTCGGGCTTGTCGGCCTAGCAATCGCCGGGCTTGTCCGCTTGACATCCGTCAGCCAGCGAAAGCGAAACGAAAAACCCCGCGTGATAGCGGGGCTTTTGCGCTTTTGCCGACAGGGCAGACCTCTCGCCAAAAGAGGTCTTTTTCCGATCGGATTAAAAAGGAATGCGCTTCGTATGAATCACATAATGGTGCTTGGCTGCCCAGACGTGCAGTCCGCTCCAAAACTGCTCGCACGCCGCGACGATTTTTGCCGGATCAGCCAACTCGCCCGACATCACCAGCTTTGCCACTTGCTCGTAGCCATCCGGTCGGTCCGTCAGCAGGAGCGACTCCGGCAACACCTGGGCGCCTGTCGAATAGCAGGTGCGATGGTGCAGCCCGAGCAGCATCGCTCCGTATTGGGCAAACTGCATGGCTAGATAGGGCAAGTAGGTGTGCGGGCCGTTCAGGTGGGCATTGCGCAGCTTGCCGATAAACTCGTACATTTCCCCGACGAGCACGCCGTTGATCGCCTCTGTGAACGCTTCCTGGGTAGGCGATTGCGCCGCCTTTTTCAGCGCGGGAAAAAAGTCCTTTGGATCGTACAGAGCGAGCGGAGCAAAAAACGCGCCGTGCGACAGCGGCCAGCCTTCGTCAACCGTGGCGGCCATGTGCAAAAGCACGTTGGCGCTCAGCACGTTCACTTCGGCCTTCCATGGCCCGGCTGACCATTCATGGCTGAAATCGACGTCTTCGTCCGACTCCTCCAGCACGCAAAACATTTCGATATCGGAAAAAGGGCCGTCTGTCCCGCGGGCAACCGAGCCGTAGACGCCGATCGCCAAAATTTTCGCGCCGTACACCTCATGCAGCCTGGCGGCGATTTCCTGGCACGTTTGCAGTCGCTCGTTGCGCGTTATGTTTACAGGTCCATTCATGTTCATTTGTACACATCTCCCTTTGCAGTGGTTGGTGGGTGAGTGGTCAAACGGACAGGAACGGAGGGCCACGGGATTAACGGGGGACGTGTTTTGGATGCATGAATAGGCTCCTCCTCGTAATGTGTTGGGGGTTCGGTTTCTCATTTCTTTCAGTTTAGCGAGTTTTCCGCTTCTTTACCATCCGTTTTATATGGCCTTGATTCAGACAAAAAAAGAAGACGCTGTCACACGTCTTCTTTTTCATCTTCTTCTGGGGCCTTGAACCCAATTCGCTTGGGAGGATTAGCTGGATCGGCTTTTTTGACGGCCATTAACAAAAAGCTGATTTGCGTAACATGCTGGATCAGCTCCACCGGCGCGCCGGTCTCTGTCGTTCCGAAGAAGCGGATCAGGCTCGGATTGTAGTAGCCGATCCCTTCGACGCGCAGTGTGACGTTTTGTCCAAACGAGACTAGCCGCATCCCGACCTCGTGCTGTTCATCCAGCGCAAGCTCAAATTCCGCAATCATCTGGATCAATCGCTTGTGAAACTCGCTCGCGAGGTTTTGATCCGGCTGCACTTCGAATACCGGAAGCTCATTGTCTTTCAGTTTTACTGCCTGTGGGGATGTTGGTAAGCTGTATTCGTTGACTGCCATGGCCATACCCCCTTTTCAGATAATTATAAACTATGAAAAAGATTTGAAAAAGGGGGAGTGGGTACGGGAAGAGGCATAAGTGCCAATCCCCTCCTGCGGATTAATCCGGGGAGGGGATTGGTACTTGGACCAAAGCAGACAAAGATTACAACGCCTGCGCTCTTGTCTTGGAAGGATTTGTAAGGAGACGCAAAAAATATCGTTTCATGTTGGCAGATCGTTCGCACAAAATACAAACGAACGTTCTTGTTTTGGGGCAAACAGCAAAAAAGAGCGGCAATCAGGATTGAGAAAGACGTCCTGGAATGCCGCTTGTGTTCGTTCATTTATTCAACGATTGGCTTCTTCGTCAGTTACACCTTATTCTCGCGGAATGCCTGCTTTACCCGCGCAATTTGGGCGAGGTGGTCGCGGACATGCTGGACGCGATATTCCAGCAGCTCTTTGAACGTGAATCGCGCTCCATCGGGATATTGCCCGACCCGCTCAAGCTGCGCGGAAGTCAGATTTTCCAGAAGCGGCAGCATGCTGGCCCGCAGCATTTGGAACAGGAGCATGTGCTGCTCGCGGTCCAACCGCTCATAGCCAAGGTGATCCACCCAGGCTTCCTGATTAAACGATAGCAGAAGCGGTTCTTCCTCCGCCAACACTTTTCTCAGCCGATGCGTAGACAAAATCTCGGAATCTGTTACATGAATCAGAATCTGGTGGATGCTCCATTTGTCCGGTGCAGGCTGGAAACGCAGCTCTTCCTCAGACAATCCTTCTACGGCTTCTCGCAACGGCTCACAGCCTTGGCGGTACTCTTCGATCAACTTTTCCATTCGATCCTCTCCCTTTTGCATCATGCATGTGGCTGGCCATGATTGATAGTAGTATTCTTCGTAAAGAACAAGTACCTTCCCGGCTTTCATCCATAGTCAGTCTTCCAAAAGTGATTGCTTCAGAAAATCGCTACATCTGCAAACAAGAAAAAACCCTTATAAAATAAGGGTTTTCGCATAGGTGCCTACATATCGTTTTACCGATTATCCACCTTCTCCGGATACATATCATGATTCATCAGCCGATAGCTCGCCATCTCCTCATACTTCGTCCCTGGACGGCCGTAGTTGCAGTACGGGTCGATCGAGATGCCGCCGCGCGGGGTGAATTTGCCCCACACCTCGATATATTTCGGGTCCATCAGCTTAATCAGGTCGTTCATGATGATATTCACGCAGTCCTCGTGGAAATCGCCGTGGTTGCGGAAGCTGAACAGGTACAGCTTCAGCGACTTGCTCTCGACCATTTTGATGTCCGGGATGTAGCTGATGTAGATGGTGGCAAAATCCGGCTGTCCGGTAATCGGGCACAGGCTGGTGAATTCCGGACAGTTGAATTTGACGAAGTAATCGCGGTACGGGTGCTTGTTGTCAAAAGACTCCAGCACGCTCGGATCGTAGGAATAGCTGTAAGTCGTTCCCTGGTTGCCCAAAAGGGTGAGGGAAGACAGATCGCGTTGTTGTTCGCTCATGGATGTTTCCTCCTCGTTTCTGTTTATCTGTTCCTGGTTTGTCCTTTCATCTACACGCTTGCACGTACACCTCTACACGCCGCGCTTGTTTCCCCAGACCAGCGCGTGGAGCTGCGGGAGCACCTTGGCGTCGTTCAAATCGGGGGCGGCCATCGCCTGGTCGATCAGCCATTCAAAGCTTTCCAATAGCTTTTCTCTCAGTTCCTGCGTGTCTGCGCTGACGAGATCGCTATTTCCCGGCTGGAGGAAAAAAGGAACCGCCGGATACCGCCGATGAATGTCGCGCGCATAGGCGAAGTCGGCGTCGTCAAACACGACGACCTTTAGGTTCAGCCCCGGATGCTTTTGCTCAAGCAAAGCGTGGACGATGCGGTCGAGCACGGCGTAGTCGGTGTTCATGCCGGAGCTTGGCGGCTTCGGCGAAATGGTGATGTCGTCGATCAGGGGCAGCCATTCCTGCCAGCGGCTTCCTTGCGTTTCCAGCGCCGTGCGAATGCCGCGTTCCTTTAAAAACGAGACAAGCTCGCCCATGCCTGCGAGCAGCGCCGGGTTGCCGCCGGAGATCGTGACGTGGGAAAAACGGTTCTTCCCCAGACGCTCCAGCTCCGCCCAAATTTGCTCCGGCGTCATCTGCCTGATTTCATCCTGCGCCGAGCCGTCCCAGGTAAAGGCGGAGTCGCACCAGCTACAACGGTAGTCGCAGCCTGCCGTGCGGACGAACATCGTCTTTTGGCCGATGACCATGCCTTCCCCCTGAATCGTCGGGCCGAAAATTTCCAGAACGGGAATGCTCACTCCATCATCCACTCCCGTCTCGCCTCGGCATAGCTTGTCGGCGTTTCAAACAGGCGGACAAATTCGACGCGAGCGCCGCGGTAGCGGTCGCGATAGGCGTCAGACTGGAGCTGCTCTTCCATTTGTTCAAACAGCCAGACCACCATGTTTTCAGCGGTCGTATTCATCGGAGGCAGCATTTCGTTCAGGTAGCGGTGGTCGAGGTAGATTTCGATATGCTCCTTCCAGATTTGCTTGATGTCGCCAAAGTCGATGACGAGCCCGATTTCATCCGGGTAGCCGCTGATCCCGAACACGACGTGGTACGTGTGGCCGTGCAAGTTTTTGCATTTGCCTTCGTAGGCGTGCAGATGGTGCGCGGCGTCAAACGTAAACTCTTTGCTCACCAGCACGCGTTTGTTATGGTAACGCAGTTGCGATTTTTGAATATGGGTGCCCAGTTCCTGCATGCGGTCAACGATGCGAAAGTCAAAGTTGGCGCTCATCAGGCGTGTGCTCCTTGTTCATTTTTTTCGGAAAGATACGCGTCCAGTCCGGCTTTGCGCAGGCGGCAGGCAGGGCATTCGCCGCAGCCGTCGCCTTTGATGCCGTTGTAGCAGGTGAGGGTTTTCTCGCGAATATAGGTGAAGGCACCCAGTTCATCGGCCAGCTTCCACGTTTGTGCCTTGTCGAGCCACATGAGCGGCGTATGGATCACAAACGGATAGTCCATCGACAGGTTGAGCGTCACATTGAGCGATTTGATAAATGCGTCGCGGCAGTCGGGATAGCCGCTAAAATCCGTTTCGCAAACGCCTGTGACCAGATGACGCGCTCCTTTTTGCTTGGCAAACACGCCGGCAAACGACAGGAACAACAAATTGCGCCCGTCGACAAACGTAGAAGGCAACTGGCCTTCCTCCTGGGTGATGTCGATGTCTGTGCGGGTTAGGGCATTGGGGGCGAGCTGGTTCAACAAGCTCATGTCCAATACGGTGTTGGCCACGCCCAACTCGCGGGCGATTTGCTGGGCGCATTCGATCTCCAGCTTGTGCCGTTGCCCGTAGTCAAACGTGATCGTTTCTACTTCGCCGAATTGCTGCTTGGCCCAGAACAGGCAAGTGGTGCTGTCCTGACCTCCGCTGAACACAACGACGGCTTTTTCCTTTTTCATGCTCTCCATCTCCTTATTCGTAGTCATGGAAGAAAGAGAGTTCTTGAACCTGCTCCTGTAAAAAAACAAAACAATACCAAGGGATCGGTACTGTTGTCCACCTTAGTTTTTTATAGAGGGAGTTCGCGAACCTCTCCCGCGCAAGTCGCGCGGATTTCGTATGCAGTTGGGCGGCATGCTGTCGCCCTGAGCCATTATACTACAGATCGGCTCGTCATGGGAAACGGTGAGCGAAAAAACGATTGACGGAATATGGTGGTACTGCTAGTATTTTTTAATAACACCAATGGAGAAAATTTCCCATTATCCTCTGGTTCGAATTTATAATTACGCAGGTTCACTCCTGTTTTTTCAATTGTGATTCACGATATTATCCTGTCGATGGAATAATTAGCAAAAAGATTAGAGCGGAACGGGTGATTCAGATGCGAGAGGTCCCATTAGTGGAGGAGTATCGCGGCGGTATTTTGGAAAACGTTCATTCGGGCATGATCTGTGGGGTGGGCGAAGACGGACAGGTGATCTATGCGGCGGGAGATGTGGAGCACGTCGCTTTATTGCGCTCGGCGGCCAAGCCGTTTCAAGCGATTCCGGTAGCCAGACAAAACATTGCCGAAACATTCGGACTGACAAGTCGGGAGGCGGCGCTGTTTGCGGCTTCGCACCGCGGTGAGGTCTATCATCTGGAAGCTTTGGAGTCGATTTTGTCCAAAACAGGCATTCGGGAAGACGAGCTGCTTACGTGCCCGACGTACCCGTTAAATGAAGAACCGAAGTTTGCCTGCTTGTCCCGGGGCGTAGCGAAGCGCAGGCTGTTTCACAACTGCGCAGGAAAGCATCTGGGTTTTTTGGCGTTGTCCAAAGAGCGCGGCTTTTCGACCGACGATTACTACAAGCAGGAGCATCCGGCCCAGCAGGAGGCGCTCGCCGCTTTTGCGAGCCTGGCGGACTATCCGAAAGAGAAAATCCGCCTTGCCGTCGATGGCTGCGGCTTTCCTGTCTACGCCTTGCCGCTCAAGCATTTGGCGGTGGCGTACATGAAGCTCGCTTGCCCGGATCTGATCGCCGACCAGCCGACGCGGGAGGCTGTTCAGAAAATTACAGGCTGGATGACGGCCCATCCGGAAATGATCGCCAGCCATCGTTTCATCTGTACAGCGCTGCTGACCGATCCGAACATCATTGCCAAAGGCGGAGCGATGGGCGTATATGGCTTTGCGCTGAAAAAGGAGCGGATCAGCTTTTCGCTGAAGGTGCTGGACGGCTCTGAAGCAGTCTGGCCGCTCGTCATTGCCGGGATATTGGAACAGATTGCTTACAGCAACAAAGAAACGATCGCAAGACTGCACGCCCTGTCGTCAAAGGAAATCGCCAACGACAACCGACTGATCGTCGGGGAGAAACGGCCCGTTTTTGTACTGGAAAAACGGTGACCGCGCGCCGCGCTTGCGCCGGGGCGGAAACACTTCGTACAATGTCCGTAAATGTTTGCGGACGAAGGGAGAGTGCGACATGCTTGTGGAAGTAATTGCGACTTCGGTAGAGGATGCCAGACGCGCAGAGCAAGGAGGCGCAGATCGGCTGGAGCTGATTTCCGGCATTTTGGAGGGCGGCCTCACGCCGAGCTGGGGCTTGATTGAGGCGGTGGTCAAGGCGGTGTCCATCCCGGTCTATGTCATGGTGCGGCCGCACAGTCAATCTTTTTGCTATACCGCAGACGAGCTGCGCGTGATGAAGGAAGACGTGCGCGTCATTCGCGGGCTTGGGGCGGCAGGCGTTGTTTTTGGCATGCTGACGCCGGAAAAGCAGCTTGATCGGCACGGTCTGGAGCTGCTGCTTACGGAAGCGGATGGCTTGGCCGTGACCTTTCACCGGGCTTTTGACGAAGCAGCAGATCAACGGGAGGCGGCCCGCATTTTGTTGCAATACCCGCAGGTGCGCACGATTCTCACTTCAGGCGGAAAACGGACGGCCATAGAAGGCGCAAGTTGCATTGCCGAGCTGGTTCGGATGACAGCACAGACGCCGCTTGGTATTTTGGCAGGAAGCGGACTGTCAGAAGCGAACGCTCCCGAGCTCATCAGACAAACAGGCGTGAAAGCGGTGCACTTCGGCACTGCCGCCAGAGAAGACGGACAGGCTCTGCGCTACGTGGATGCCGAGCGGGTCGCCGCGATCAAGCGCGCTTGCCAGCTTGCAGAAAAATAAGCCCCTGCCTCTGTCCCAAGACACAAGCCGACGCCCTCACTTTTGCAGAGGTGTCGGCTTGTTTTGGATTCGCTTCCGTATGTAATAGCAGGCGACCAGTAGCAGCGGGTACAAGACCGCCACGGTGAAATCAAAGAGCGGCCAAAACGTATAAGCCTGCAGCAAAAACGTCTCGTTCGGCAAAAGGATGATCGCGCCGACGACAAATAACAGACAGGTCGGATAAGTAAGAAGCTTGTACTCTCGCAGCTTCAAAAGCTGCTGAATTCCCAGGCAAAAGCCGTACATGTACGTGACTACCTTGAAGTAGATCGAAACGAACCACATCAGCGCCATCATCGCCTCCTGTCGTTGAAAAAACTCCCCGACGTGCACCCGTTTCGCAAGCGAGTAGCTCGGAAAATTGTCCTGTGCCGTCATCGAAGGCCCGAGCACCAACAGCGTCAGTATGATGATTGCGATGAGGCAGATGCCGCCGTACGTCGCCCCGCGCAAGAAAGCAGGGGTAAGTTTTTGCGACGGATCAACAAAAGGGGTAATCATTAAAAAAATGATGAGTTCAGAAAACGGAAAGGCGATCACAGAAAAGGAGCCGTGAATGGCCGGGCCGATGCCGTTTTCCAAAACAGGCTGCAAGTTATGGATGGAAAACTGCGGCGTCAGCAAGAAGAAAAAGGAGAGAAAGGTAAAGACGAACCAAACATAAAAAATTTCGCTGGTGCGGGCGAACGTCTCCAACCCAAGGCGCGCACCAAAGAGAGCGCTCGCCACGAGCAAAAAGATGACGGCAACGCTTGGCGTTTCTTTTAAAATTTGCGAGGTCATGAAATCGCCAATGGCCCGCACGTAGACAGAGCCGTTAATCAGCACTGTGAACAGAAACAAAATGGACAGGCAGGTGCCGAGCCAGCGGCCGAAAATGAGCATGTTTTTCCCGATCAGCGTATGCTCCCGGTAGAGGTGGCTGATGATGCAGTAAAGGTAGACGATAGCCAGACCTATCAGCACGCCGATGATCCCAGACAGCCAACCGTCGTATTTGGCTTCTTTCGCTACGGCTGCGGGCAGGATCAGGATGGAATCGCCAATCGTAATCAGCGTAACGAGAATGGTGAATTGACGAATGCCGATCGTTCCGGGCTTTTGCATGTGGCTTCACCTACAGTACGTTTATCCCCCTATTATTTCCAAAGGACGGCAAAGCCAAAACATCCTGCAGCGGTCGGTCGTAGTCATGGTCATCCAAAACTTGTAACAGTCGTTTTTTGAATTGTATGATAATAGACAGGCGGTTGAGGCGGACTTTTACAGGAGGGATCAGGAGCGGTGGATTTGGAGAAAAGCTTGTCAGCGATCTTGCAGGAAGCGAAAGGGGCATGGGGCGTCGTGGTAAAAGAGCTGGCTGTGCAAAATGGCGCGTATTTTGCGCATCGGCCGGACGAGCTGTTTATTGCCGAAAGCGTCATCAAGGTTCCGATTATGGCAGCCGTCTATGCGGCCTGTGAGCAGGGAAAGGCTCGCATCGACGCACAGTTGGCGCTGCGCAAAGAGGATTTGGTGGGAGGATCGGGCTTTTTATATGCGCTTTCGCCAGGCTTGAAGCTGTCGATCCGCGACCTTGTGACCTTGATGATTATTCAGAGCGACAATACGGCGACGAACATGCTGATTGATCTAGTTGGAAAGGAACAGATTGACAGGACCATGCGCGAGCTGGGGATGGAGCGCAGCCGCTATTCCCGCAAGCTGATGATATACCCGCAGGACGTGACGGAAAACAACATGATTACCGCGGGCGATGTGGCGCGGATGCTGGAGCAGATCGCGTGCGGCGGCCTTTTTTCGCGGTGGGCAAGCGCCGATATGATCGCGATTATGCAGAAGCAGCAAGTTCTCCACGGCTTGCCGTCGCAGCTTCCGTCGCGCAGCGGGGAGGATGGACAAGCGGCCTGGGAGCTGGCGTGCAAATCGGGTTGGGATACGGGAAGACAGCATGACGTTGGCATTTTGTCCGTGCAGGGACGGCAGTTTGCGATTGCCGCCTTGTCCCAGGATGTGAGGGCGGAAGCGGCGTTGCATACACTGGGTTTGCTGGGCAGAGCGGTCTACGACTTCGCCGTGGCTTGAGTGCTGGCGCCAGGGGCCGCCAGCTTGTCGTCCGCTTTTGCTGCCCAGCATAAGGGCGGTTGGGCCTGTTGAGCGAAAAGTTGACCGGCTCGCGGTGAATGCTTGCTGATCGTAACCCGGCTTTCTTTAATATAGAAAAGAAAATGCGAGGCGACAGACTGACCACTCGTCTGTCGCCTCGCTCGCTATTTTTC
>NZ_JBYSWV010000031.1:0-59426 GCF_058781555.1 Brevibacillus sp. FW306-2-1A-C05A | reverse complement strand
GGAAGACCTATACCCGGTTATTCGTTGTCAAAAGACGGACAACCTGTCAGTGACGAACAAATCAAAGAATGGCTATCATTTTCCTCCTCTCCGCAATCGGTCCTATATAGATTGGAGGATTCTTGCTGTTCCGTTTGTTGCTTTGCTGTTCTACCATCCAATGTATATATAAAAAGGAATTAAAACCCATCACCACAGATATCGGATTGTTTCCATTCTTTAACAATGGACAAAAAGTCACGAACCACGATTACATTTATAGGATTTTAGAACTATAAAACTTTCTACAGCCCGAAATGCAATGCGAGCAAAAAAACAGACCGCCAGCACTTTGTCTGACGGTCCTCCTGTCTGTATTCAATTGACTTTTCTTCCTCACCTCTTCTGCACCCGCAAAACCGGCACCTTCTTCTGCTCATACGTCCCCTCCAATATCCCCTCATGGATGACGTTCAGCTTGAGCAGGCTGGCGATTTTCCCGGTGTCGGCCCGGGACATGAGGCGCCAGAGGGTCGGGTCGGGCAAGGAGTTGTAGAGGCGGTCGTCGCTGTATTCCCGGCGTTCCTGGTAGCTGATCGACAGCTTGAAGTCGCCTTCCTCGGCGCTGCCGGCTTCCGCGTAGGTGTCGATCAGCTTGCTTCGCAGCGCGCCAAGTTCATCCTCTACCTGTTTTTGGATTTCTTTCAGTTCGTAAAAGCGGGCGATTAGCTGTTCCATCTGCTCGTCCTCCTTGGTTTGGGCTGTTCCAATGAAGGATATGAGCGTGCAGCGGACAGTAGAACAAGACAGCCTACACAAAAAAATCCTCTCTTCCTTCTGGAAAAGGGGACGCTTCTTTGATCTTGCTGCAAACAAACAAGCTTACTTCTCGATCGTCGTGTTGATCGCTTCGCCTGGGTGTTTTACCAGGAAGGTGGAGTATTCCACTTCCCACGGGTTCCATTTGCCTGCGCCCTGGTAGCCCCAGACGGAGTTGATGCGGGAAACGGTATCCGTGTTGTTCATGCCCACGATTCGTTGTTGTCCTGCGAGTTCATAGGTTCCGTTTCCGTCCATGTCGATTGGCGTCAGCGAGCCAAACGGATACGAATATACGGTTACGTCCTCGCCGTCTGCCTGCACTTTTCCGGCTTTGTCGTACAGCTTGGCCGCCATGTAAACATCCTGGTTGGCACTTACGTCAATGCTCAACGGCTTGTCCAACTGAGCGCCTTTTCCCTCCACCTTGAAGCCATTCACGAACTTGCCTTCGTAGCGGATGCCTTCGTTTTCCTTTTCGCCAAAAATGACGGTTGGCTTGTTGTTTGCAAACGTTGCGATCACGTGATGGTAGATGCCGCCGCTGCCGCCCGTCGCTGTTTTCACGAACGCATCGGCTACGTGATCTCCGGTGAAGTCTACGAGCGTCAGCTCGCCTTCGTAGCCGCCCAGCTCCTTGATGTCTGTTGCGCTGTAAGTTTTCGATTTGCCGTCTTGCACGACGATGTTCATGTTGGACGCGTAAATGTCGTCGGCTTTCTCTTTTTGTCCGACCAGAAAGACTGTATCTTCTAGCTTATCTCCGTTTACATCAGCGGACTTCACGTCGATGACATAGGTGTTTTTGTCGAGCTTCAATTCGTCTGCTGCTGCGAAAAGTTTGCCTTTTTCAGAGGCGGCATGCGCTGCCTTCGTACCTGCCAGATTCAGTCCTGCTACGCCTACCACTCCTGCCAATACGAGAAAGGCGGCTGGTTTCATCCATTTTTTGTTCATTGTTTTTTCCTCCCTGGTTGTTCTTGACTACATAGACAACTATAGGACGAAGCCGCTTTTTTTTCGTTACAAATGGTTTACGAATCAAATACAAAGAGGTAAAAACTCTCTATTCCGGGCGGGCTAACCAGTGGCGGCGAGCAGCCGACGGGCACACGGCGAGCAGCCAGCAGCCGGCCTTCTTCGTGCAGCGGGGCATTGCCTGCCGTAAGATGCACAAGGTGCTAACGGTAGATTTCCTCGCCAACAGTTCTTGAGGGGTTGACAGTTGCTTATAGGGCTGGCAGCCAAGCAAAAAAACATCCTTCCCCACCCGTCGAAAAGCCCCCAACTAATCAGCGACGCAAAAAACCGACCAGATATCACCATCTGATCGGTTCCTTAATCGGAGCAAGCCTTGGGCGGTGGCCTATTCGCTTTCAGTCTGCGCAGCCAGCGGAGTGACACCCATACTTTCCAGCTTTTCGTAAATGTCTTTGAGCTTAGGATTTCCCTCGCCGACAATTTCCCCGGAAATTACGACAAGCGGATACCATAAATCTTCCTCAATGATGCGTGTCGCCCAGCTTTTGTCATCGTCTGTCTGCGGGTGTTGAAAGTCGCTGTACACGATGCGGATGCTGCCGCTGCCGTATTTGCGGGACAGAGCAGCCTGCAGCCATTCTGCCGTTTCTTTGGCTGATGGCAAATTGACGCAGCTTGCGCAGAGCTGTTCGGTTCCAAACACCTTGATTTCCACACTCATCTCATCCGCCTCCTCTCGGGTCCGTCGCTGTGCGAGATGTGTTGCGGGATTAAGACAGCGCCTGGTCGAGATCCTCGATCAAGTCTTGTACGTCTTCGATCCCTACAGAAATGCGCACCAAACCGTCCGTAATGCCCAACTCGGCGCGGCGCTCTGCCGGGATGGAGGCGTGTGTCATGCGGGCAGGCACGCTGATGAGGCTTTCGACAGCTCCCAGCGATTCAGCCAGCGTGTAATACTTCACTTTTGCCAAAACTTCATCGGCGCGTTCAGCGCTGCCGACGTCAAACGAGATCATGCCGCCGAAGCCGCGCGCTTGTTTTTGAATCAGCTCATGCCCGGAGTGGCTGGACAAGCCCGGATAAATGACCCGTTTGATGTCGCTGCGCTCGGACAGCCATTTTGCCAATGTGCGCGCATTGTGCTCGTGCTCTTCCATGCGAATGCCAAGCGTTTTCATGCCGCGCAGAAGCAGCCAGGAATCTTGCGGGCCGAGGACGCCGCCGATCGCGTTTTGCACGAAATGCAGGTCTTCTCCGATCTGTGCATCTTTGGCGACAACCAGACCTGCGACGACGTCACTGTGGCCGCCCAAATACTTCGTTGCGCTGTGGAACACGATGTCTGCGCCCAGATCGAGCGGATTTTGCCAGTATGGCGTCATGAACGTGTTGTCGACGACGAGCAGTACGCCTTTTGCCTTGGCGATGTCCGCCAGCGCGCGAATGTCGCTTACTTTCAGCAACGGGTTGGTCGGCGTCTCCATGATGATCGCTTTTGTTTCCGGGCGAATGGCTGCCTCTACCGCTTCCAGATTGCTGGTGTCGACGTAGCTTGCTTCCAGGCCCATGCGGGAAAAGACGCGGGTCACTACGCGATATGTACCGCCGTACACATCGTCGCCGACTACGAGATGATCGCCCTTGCTGAACAGGGAAAGAATCGTGGACAATGCCGCCATGCCGGAGCCAAAAGCAAAGCCGCGGGCGCCGCCTTCGATTTCTGCAATGTACGTCTCCAGCGCGTGGCGCGTCGGGTTGCCGGTACGGGAATATTCAAAGCCTTTGTGAACGCCGATTGCTTCCTGCTTGTACGTGCTCACCTGGTAAATCGGAACGGAAACCGCTCCTGTATGTGGATCTCCATCAATTCCGCCGTGGATCAGCCGGGTTTTGATGCGCATCTTAAATTCCTCCCTGGTAAATTTTTTTGCTCAGATAGCGTTCGCTGCCATCCGCGAACAAGGTGACGATGTTCGTGCCCGGAGCTGCTTCCTTCGCTTCGCGCAGAGCCGCTGCCATCGCTGCACCGGCAGAGCTGCCGACGAGCAAGCCTTCTTTGGCGGCGAGCTGCTTGACCAGATCGAATGCTTCCACATCGAGAATGGTGTGAATCGCGTTGAAGTAGCTGGTGTCCATGAACGGCGGCAAAAACTCCATGCCGATGCCTTCCGTTTTGTGCGGACCAGACTCTCCCCCGTTCAGGATCGAACCCTCCGGCTCCACAATCACGGTCTTAATGTTCGGATTTTGCTCCTTCAAATAGCGGGCTACGCCCATGAATGTACCGCCGGACCCGGCACCTGCGACAAACACATCCACTTGGCCGTCCATTTGGCTCCAGATTTCCGGGCCTGTCGTCTTGTAGTGGGCGTCGGGGTTCGCCGGATTTGCGAATTGCTGCGGCACGAACGAGCCTGGAATCGACGCGGCCAGCTCCTGTGCCTTGGCGATTGCTCCTTTAATGCCCAGCTCGGTCGGGGTATTCACAACCTCGGCTCCAAGCGCGCGCATCAGCTCCTGCTTTTCCTCGGAAAACTTGGCCGGGACGCAAAAAATGACTTTATAGCCGGTTCCTACAGCGGCGAGTGCCACACCAATTCCTGTATTCCCTGCTGTCGGTTCGATAATGGTGCCCCCTGGCTTCAGTTGGCCATTTTCTTCAGCGGCGCGGATCAATTCCATGCCCAGTCTGTCCTTCACACTGCCGCCTGGATTAAAATATTCCAGCTTGGCAAACAAGCGTACTCCCTCGGGAAGCTCAAACTGTGTAATTTCGACGATTGGCGTATTGCCAATCAGTTCCTTCACATTGCGAAATACGTTCACGAAAATCTGACTCCTTATGTTGAAGTACTTGCTTTTTCATTATAACATGCTGCTATTGCAAAAAGTCCATGCGGTTCACATTGATTATACTTCTGGCGTGAAAGTGCTAACAGGGCATGTAAGCCATGGATTTATCGCCAGCGTACGATTATAATAAAGGAGAGTTGGAAAGGAGTGAATGTAACATGGATATGATGGATCAAGTACAAGAAGTTCTCGATAAACTGCGCCCTTACCTGCAACGTGACGGCGGTGACGTACAACTTGTTGACGTAGAAGATGGCATCGTGAAGCTGCGCCTGATGGGTGCATGCGGCAGTTGCCCTTCCTCCACCATCACCCTGAAAGCAGGGATCGAACGCGCACTGGTGGAAGAAATCCCAGGCATCAAAGAAGTGCAACAAGTATTTTAATCCAGGCGCACAGCCATGAAAGCAGCTACCGTCTTCGGCGTAGCTGCTTTTTTTATTTTCGCAGGGCGAATGCTCCCGCGCTCTTGCCTGCTTTTCTCATCCCTTTTTCCAAAAAGGCAATGACCCGCTCCGCATACTCATCCGGAAGCAAAGCGAAGCTGCGCACGTGCCCGGCGTGCGGAACGAGCCAAATTTGCGAGTCCTCATCCTGTGCCAACGCGTGCAGCCGCTTGCTGTTTTCCGCGGGCACAGTCGAGTCTTTGGTCCCATGAATGAACATGATCGGCTTTTTCGCGCGGCTTACGATTTCATACGGCTTGACATGGCGCGGATTCGCGCGGAGCAATACCGGGCTCAAGGTCAAAATCAGCCAGCTAAAAGGAAAGCGCGGCAGGCCCGTCCATTGCGGCAAATTTTCCTCCAAATATTCCCTGAGCGAATAAAACGGAGAGTCTGCCACAACAGCCGCAATTCTTGGGTCTGCCCCGCCGACGAGAAGCGACGTCGCTGCCCCCATGGAAAAGCCGATGAGGCCGATCGTCTGTCCCGGCTTTTTCGCTTCGGCAAAATCTATGGCGCCGAGCAAATCCTGCTGTTCGCGCAACCCGATCGTGGTCAACGATGGGCTGGACTGGCCGCTGTTGCGGAAGTCGAACATGAACACATCATAGCCGGCATGCACCAGCTTTGCGGCGAGCGCCAGCGCGGGCAGATGCGGCTCCTGCCTGTTCTGGCTGTAGCCGTGGGCAAAAATCACTGTCCGGCCATTTGGCGTTCGCCCATTTTGGGTAGCGGACAGATACCAGCCCGCCAGTGAAATCCCCGGCTCTCTGCTTGGGAATACCACCGCCTCCGCTCCCTCGATCCCGAAGTCTTGCGGGTCCATGTCGATCGGCTTGCGCACGGGATGAGTCAGACGCCAGGTGACATGCAAGGCTATAGCGGAAGCCGCTACGACTGCCAAAAGCAACAGCCCCGCCGCCAGGATCAACACAGTGCTCATAGCGCGGTCAACGGCTCCTTCCCGCTCAGCACAGCGACGATGTTGGCTGCCGCCAGCCGTGCCATCTCATCTCGCGTCTGGATCGTGGCGCTGCCGATATGCGGGAGTGCGACTACATTTGGCAGGGACAAAAGCGGATGGTCGAGCGGAACCGGCTCCTGTCTAAATACGTCCAGCCCCGCCGCCCATATTTGTCCGGAAACCAAAGCCTCGTACAAGGCGGCTTCGTCGACGGTGCCACCCCGGGACACATTCACGAAGACAGCCGACTTTTTCATCAGGGCAAATTCTCTTTCCCCCATCAAATGCCGCGTCTCTTCTGTCAGCGGCGTCAGCAGCACGACGTAGTCCGACTCCTGGAGCAGCTCATCCAGCCCGGCCAGCCGCGCTCCCGTTTTTGCCTCCGCCTCTTCCTTGCGATTGCGGTTGTGATACAAAATGCGCATGTTGAAGCCTGCTGCTCGCCGGGCAACCGCCTCGCCGATCCGTCCCATGCCGATAATGCCCAAGGTCGTTCCGTACACGCTTTGCCCGGCCATCAGGTACGGGCTCCACGAGGTCCATTCTCCGGCGAGCAAAAAACGGTTCGCTTCCGTCAATCTGCGGCCAGTCGCCAAGAGCAGCGCAAACGCCAAATCCGCCGTCGCCTCTGTCAACACGTCAGGCGTGTTGGTCACCGTGACCCCTCGTCTTTTGCAGGCGGCCACGTCGATATTGTCATAACCTACAGCCATATTCGCAACGATGCGCAGCTTCTTCGCACGGCGCAAAAGCTCCTCATCCACCCGTTCTGTCAGCATGGTCAGCACCGCGTCCGCTTGCTCGATCTCTTCCAAAAGCTTCGCGCGCGGCACTGGAGTATCTCCCTCCCACACGCTGACATGGGCTACTGTCTCCAGCATGGCTATGACTTCATTGGTCAGTTTCCTCGTGACGAATACTTGTGGCTTGCTCATTGTTTTGCCTCCACAGCCAATCAATTTGTGGAATGGACACGCCGTAATGCTCTTCGACCAGACGGGGATAGTGCCGGAGTCCTTCTTCCATTTTCGCCAGCTCGTCTTCCAGTTGGGATTGCCACGCTTCCACGTTCACTTCCTGCTTCTCCTCCAGCGGAAGCTCCTTGTAGGCTTCCACAAGCTTTAAAAAGCGGCCCGGATAGAGCATGAGCGCGTAGATCACGGCGTACTCCCCGGAAAGCAGCGGCGCAACGCTGTTGTAGCCGTCGAAAAAGTTGATCGCGGCTTCGTCATTCCAGCCGTTGCGTCTCGTTTCGGCTTTCAGCCATTGCCCCAGATCGCGAGCCCGCATGTCGAGAACCCAGTTCCATTCCCCCGCCATCAGGCGTACATCCTTCTCATTCCATAGCATATACCCTTGGTCAAAATTTTGGTAGGCTACTTTTCCAAGCCCGGCCGTTTCCTTCACGACTTTGTCGTAGCCCGCTTCCTGCAAGTACTGGACCGAGATTTCCCCGAGCTGATGCACGTACGTATAGCAGGTCAAAAGCAGCTCATCCATCGGCGTCAGCTCGACGTCCGATTCGTCCAATTCATCCCGGTACTCGTTGTAATGCCGTAGCTTTCTGCGCCACGTGCTCGGCCAGTTCCCCAGCGAGCTGTACGGAATAAACAGTTTGTCTCCGGAAAAATTTTTCGTAGCCTGATGAAATTGCGCCAGCGACTGGCCGCTTGCATAGGGCGCATTGTCCGGAACGGCCTCGCGCACTCCGCGATACAAATAGTAAAGCTGGTCGTCCTCGACAAAATGGGACTGTCCGCCAGTGGTCTTGACCAGCTTCAGCATGCGGATGTCTTGCTGCTGGCTCAAATGCTTGCGCACGCGCTCGACGAACTTGCTTTTGTACCGATAGCCGGCAGGCGCTTCGAACATGTAATACAGGCCCTGGTCGGTTTCGAGCACCTTGCTGGCGCCCGTCACGCGGTAGTTTTGCAACTGGAAGCCATATCGCTCCTGCAGCAGCTCTTTTTCCTCCATACGGGTCCATCCTCCTTGCACACCTTCTCTTGGCGCATTGTATGTCGCAAAACCGGGATAGGTGCCTATCTGGATGCAGATACTAGAAGAA
This sequence comes from Brevibacillus sp. FW306-2-1A-C05A, assembly GCF_058781555.1. NCBI lineage: Bacteria > Bacillati > Bacillota > Bacilli > Caryophanales > Paenibacillaceae > Brevibacillus > Brevibacillus sp. FW306-2-1A-C05A. The sequence continues at coordinate 51,313 of NZ_JBYSWV010000031.1, read as the reverse complement.
CTCATGATCGCCGGAAAAGGAGGAAAACCTAGATGATCGAGCATCCGCTCAACAGCGAGAGCTGCCTGGAGGTGGTCATCGGGCTTTTGGGAAAACGCGGCGTTTCCCTCGATGACATCGCCGAGATTGTGTTTTTCTTGCAAACGAAATACGTCCCCGACCTGACGATGGAGCTGTGCCTGGACAGCGTGAAGGCCGTGCTGAAAAAGCGCGAGGTGCAAAATGCGCTTCTGACTGGCATCCAGTTGGACATGCTCGCGGAGCAAAAACAACTGCTGCCGCCGCTTCAAAAAATTATCGAAACGGACGAGCCGCTTTACGGCGTGGATGAGGTAATGGCGCTTGCCATCGTCAATCTGTACGGCAGTATCGGCTTTACCAACTTCGGCTACGTCGACAAGCTCAAACACGGCAAGCTGGCCCAGCTCAACGACAAACGCTTCGGCGTCCACACGTTTTTGGACGACCTCGTCGGAGCGATTGCCGCTGCTGCTTCCAGCCGGATTGCCCATCGCCAGAAGCAGCAGGAAGAGTGCCTAGAGCGAGATGCGTAGCTGCCACTCCGGCAAGTCTTTGGCGATATGCGTCGGCTGCACCGCGTGGCGGGCAGCTTCTTCCCGCGTCGAATAGCCTGTCAGGACGAGCAGGCTGTCCAGGCCGCTGTTTGCTCCAGCTTCAATGTCGGTGAACAGGTTGTCGCCGACGATCAACGTCTCGGATGCCTCTGTGCCGAGGACGGAAAGCGCGTAGCGCACGATGATCGGCTCCGGCTTGCCGATGACGATCGGCTTCGTAGCGGATGCGACCGACACGGCGGCAACGAGCGAGCCGTTTCCTGGAAACAGTCCGTTGTCTGTCGGCAGCGCGGCATCTGCATTGGTCGCGATAAAAGTAGCGCCTGCGCGGATGGCGCGGGTAGCGATCGTCAGCTTTTCGTACGTGAAGGCACGGTCGATTCCAACGATGACGTAGGCAGGATCGTCTGCTGTCAGCCTGAAGCCTGCCGCTTCCAGTTGTGACAGCAAGCCTTCCTCGCCAATCGCATACACGCTTGCCCCTGCGGGCGCCTTTTCTTGCAAATATTCAACAGTCGCCATGCTGGTCGTATATACATCCTGTGCGGTTGCCTCAACTCCCATCCCGCTCAGTCGCGCTGCCACGCGCTCGGCCGATGCGGACGAATTGTTGGTCAAAAACAGGTACGGAATGCGGTTCGCTTTCAAGTAGCGGACAAATTCGGCAGCGCCGGGAATCGGCTCATTGCCTCGGTAAATGGTTCCATCCAGATCAATCAGGTAGCCTTTGTACGGTTTCATGTTGCTTCTCCTCCATCCAGTCTGATCTATCTCTGTTGCCAAAACTTCTGGCCTTCCTTTACGATACCCGCTTTTGCGCCATTTGACGAGCCGCCCGTCTGCTTTTGCCCGCCAAAAAAGGCAGGAAAACGGGCTCTGCCGCTTCCTGCCTTCGTCTCGCTACCTGGCTTTTTTCCACTGCTCTACGATCTTCTCGGTCCATGCTTTTACCTGTTCGCAAGACAGCACTTCGACCAGTTATGCTTGCGGGGTCAGCGCATTGTGAACCGGAACGCAAAAAGACAAATCCCATGAGCGCGTAAACAGATGAAAGTTGTTTTGCACCATCGACAGCCGCAGCCTGATCCCCGTCGATGTCTCCGGGTGCAGGGCCACGACCTCCAGATCGTCTTCGCTGCCCAGCACGATGTTCACAAAATGCAGATTGTCGATCTGTTCCTCCAGCTCCTCGATCAGTCGAAGCAGTTGCTGATTTTGTCTCAGCTCGATTCTCGCCTGCTTGTCGCGGCAAATCATCGTCATCGTCGCCAAAACCACAAAGTCCGACGTCACCTGTGCCTTGACCGTATCCGGCGCTGTCTGGAACCGCTCGGCAAGCGACAGCTCGTCGTCCTGTTGAAAATACGCTTCCAGCAAAATCAGGTGGCGCTCCAGTTGCCGGACGACCGCCCCGACGATCCCGGCCGGGTCGCCTCCCTTTTCAACCAACGTCCCGGCGATAATGCAGGCCAGTCCTTTTTTATACGTATCCGCTTCCCCGTCCAAAAAATCCGCAATCGAACCCAGCAAGCCGTCAATCTGCTTCGGATGCGCCTTGGCGTGCAGAAACAGCTCGCGAATGGACGAATCCTGGAATGCGCTCGCATCTGCCTTTACTTCTTCTTGCCGCTGCACATCTTGTTGCAAAAAAGCCACCCTGCACCGAATCGTACAAAAGTGGCGATCATTGACACTGTTTTTACGCTTTTTTGATTTCAAACACGCACTTGTCTCCGCCTTTTGCCATGCAGGACGTTTGCTCCACGTCGGCTTTCAGCACCCGGCGAAACAGCGACAGCTCACAGGTGCAGGCCTGATTGAATTCGCGCGCGACCTGGGCGATTGGACAGTTGAACTCCTGGATGCGATACGTGTTTCCATCCGTATCCGCTTCCCACTCGACCATGTAGCCTTTTTCGTTTTGCAGTTCGGCAAGCTTGGCCACGCGGTCCCGCAAGTCTCCTTGCATATGGGCGCGATACGTTTCCTCCAGGCGATTTTCGCGGCGGCGGAACAGCATTTCGACTTTTCCCGGCCCGTCAATCTCCTTTAAGTCTTGCAAAAAGTCGAGCGTTAAATGAGAATAATTGCGCGGAAACAGCTCATCTGCTTCCTGCGACAAGGAATATACGTTGGTTGGTCGTCCCATCGCTTGCCTCACAAGCGTAGACTTAATCAGATTGTCTCTCTCCAGGGTGTTCAGATGGCGTCTTACCGCCATTTCTGTAATGCCAAGATCGACGGCCATGTCGCTGACAGAGAGTGAGCCTTTTACCTTGAGCATGTGCAGGATTTGGTCACGAGTGGACGTCCCCTCGTTTGTCATACGTATCACCGTCCTTTCTACTTATTGTAGCGGATCGGCACGCTTTAGTAAACAAACGAAAGTGTTTTGTATAAAAAATCCGCTTCTCCATTTTCTAGAACAATTCTTTCTGCAAAAACGCACGCACATGCGGGTCAAACTGCCGCATCGCTGCCACGGCTTCGTTCACCAGCGCGAACATTTCCTCCGCCGGAACGCTCGTATAGTCAATGACCAGATGCTTGCGGAAATCGACAACGCGGGTCAGAATCGCCGCCTGCTCATCGGTAACGACTTGCTCGTCGCGCAAAATTTCTACAATATCACTGTAGCTGCCAGGATCGCGCATGATAAAGCCGTCGATCAGCGCATTTCCGACATCGACAATTCCTTCGATGGACAAGTGCAGGGCTCGCTCCATCGCTGCAACAGCCACTTCGTCCGACAAAACCGCTTCGGCTCCCCGTTCCCTGAGCTTGTCCAGCAGATCAAGCATGCGAGACATATAGGCCAATACTTGGTCAATTCGCTTTGTATTCACGTCGTACATGAGATTCTCCTTATTTTCGCTTTTTTGCTTTTCGTTTTGCATAATAGGTAGTAAACACAAACGTCAGCACCAGGACGAGAAGGACCAATTCCCCTTCCTGCAAATAGGAATTGCTCACGGCTTTCACCTCTTTTCCTCCAACAGTATACCAAATTTGTCCCGGCTGTCACGAATCAGCTTGTACTTTATGTTACAATGATGGGGTGAATTTTTTGCCGGCATAAAGGGAGGAACACAACTGTGGAACGCGAACTGGCATTGGAAATCGTGCGGGTGACAGAAATGGCTGCCCTCGCCTCGTCACACTGGATGGGACGAGGAAAGAAAAATGAAGCGGACGGAGCAGCGACCAGCGCCATGCGCGCCATGTTTGACACGATCAACATGAGAGGGACGGTCGTCATTGGCGAAGGCGAGCTGGACGAAGCCCCGATGCTGTACATTGGCGAAAAGCTCGGCCACCCGGATGCGGTCGGCCCGGAGGTAGACGTCGCCGTAGACCCGCTGGAGGGAACGACGATCGTCGCCAAGGGACACAACAATGCCATGTCGGTGATCGCTGTCGGTGACCGCGGAACCTTGCTGCATGCCCCCGACATGTACATGATGAAAATGGCGGTTGGCAAGCGGGCTGCGGGAAAAATCAACCTTTTCGATCCCGTGGATAAAATGATAGAAGTAGTAGCCAAAGCGAACAACAAACGCGTTCAGGATGTGACCGTCATCATCCAGGAGCGGGAGCGGCACCAGGACATCATCGACACCGTCCGGGAAAAAGGCGCGCGCGTCAAGCTGTTCGGCGACGGCGATGTCGGCGCAGCGATTGCCGCCTGTCTGCCGCATACAGGGATTGACCTGTTTCTCGGAATCGGCGGCGCACCGGAAGGCGTCATCAGCGCGGCGGCGATCAAATGTCTCGGCGGCGACATGCAGGCGATGCTCAAGCCGCAAAACGACAGCGAGCGGGAGCGCTGCATCAAGATGGGGCTTGCCAATCCGGAGCAGTTGCTGACGTTGCACGATATGGTAAAAGGAGACGACGCCATCTTCGCGGCAACAGGGGTATCGGACGGCGAGCTGCTGCAGGGAGTCCGCTACTTGGGCGACGACATGGTGGAGACGCACTCCATCGTCATGCGCGCCCAGACGAAAACGATCCGTTTTGTCCGCGCTTTGCACAATATCGAGCACAAACCAAATCTGGCATGGAAGTAGAGGAGCGTATTTATGGCGAATGACTTGTTTTATTTGTACGACGAATCGGAGGACACCAAAACGCGATTTGTCAGCTTCACAGGCGAAGCGACCCGCTTCGACCTGGCTATCACGACGACCAACCGTTTTTACGGCAAAAAGCTCGTCATTAACATCCAAAACGGCCGTTCTGCCATTATCGGGCACGACGATCTGGAGGAAGAAGGCTATCTCGAATTTGCCTTTAACTTGAACGAGCAGGAAGCGGAAGAGCTGAAAACCTTTTTGGAAACTGTGATTTAACATCCGTCTTCTGCATGTCCCAAGCCCATCTCGAAACGAGCCTTTCGGGATGGGCTGTTTTGTGCCCAAATCCATGAGGACAACTCTCCACACAGGCGGATGTCTCGTATAATGCTACTGCACGTACAGACAAACGAGAGGAGTGCAGTCGCACCATGCAATCTTATCAAGCTGACGATCAACAACTTCAGGCTCACCAGGCGGAAGACCAATACCAGACGATTCCGGAAGATCAGGCGCACCCCGTCTTCTTTCGCAGAAGAAGAAACGACAGCGGGTTCCCTCTCATCATCCCGCTCCCTTATAGCTTCTATCCGCCCTATTACTATCCGTACCCGTATCCATACTCGTATCCGTACTATCCATATCCGTACCAGCCCTATCCGTTTTTCGGCGGATACGGGTTCTAACGCTAAGAGCTGAGATGGTATAAAAAGGGGTTGTTCCAAAGGGGAAAATCCACTCATTTCTCAAAATCAGCAGCATGATCGACCAAGGTTTTTGAAATGGAAAAGGGGCATCTCCAAAGCCGAAAAATCGACTTGGAGACGGCCCCTTTGGCTGGTAAGTACGGGAAAATACCCCTTTACTCTCTTGTGTCCTGCGTTGATGGAACGTCATTTTTATATGAAATAACCCCTAAGGTTATCACTCCCTTTTTCTTGCAGAAAAGCACATTTATAACTATACATCGACATTCAGAAAGTTGGCGGTTGAAAAAATTTGAATAGTAAAAAAAATCATCCTCTTTTGAGGATGATTTTTCTCCATGTTTATCCGCGTTTACCCGCCAACACCGTGTTCATATTGGATAACGGTTCCTTTTGGGATTGGTGCTTGTCCACTCGTAACGCTACTATACAGTCCCAAAACTAAAACGATTGCTAGCAAAATCGACTTCTTCATTTCGTATCCCCTCCATGATTTGCTTGTATTCCGTTTTTTGTTGATCTGTTGCGTGTGGTCGGAAAGCTTCGAATAGTGTCACACAACGAATGAAATCGCTGTCATTCTTCATGATAGTGGCTAAAACCAGACAACGTAAAATATCATGGTCTTACATTCCCCCATATTTCCTCCCCCCTTCTTCGCACGAATATACAAATTTTACTACATTTTACAAAAACGAGCATATGCGTGTAAATATTTTACATAAAACGACTGGCGTTTTGCAAGATTTGTTCAGTCTACGAATCAAAAAAACAAAGCCGCTTTCCTCAAATGAAAAAGAAGCCGGAGAAAAACGCGTTGTTTTTCCCAGCTTCTTTTTTGTTTGTCTTCCTTATGTGTCACGCCTCGGCGTGCTTTGGCCTTGTCCGGTTGGAACTTTGTCGCGCTCGCGATTGGGACGCGACTGGTTCGGGCGCTTCTCCCGCGAGGACGAGTCCTTGCCGTTTTTCTCCGGCTTATCCTTGTGAAACTTCGGCTTGTCCGAGCGCTCATTGCGGCCTCCGGACCGCTCGTTGGCGCCTCCGTTGTTTCGTTCCTGGCGCTCCTGCCTGTTTTGGCGCGGATGAAAACGGCGCCGCTCCTTGCGCTCGACAATCAGCGGAGAATTGTCGCCACGGGATGCGTTCTGGCGGATATCGAGAATGTTATCCTGATTCTCGTCCTGGCCGTCCTGTTCCGGGCCGTTGTTGCCGACCGCCGCTTTTACTTTGCGCAAGACAAAGTACGGGCAACCAAAGTTGCAAAACTCGTGCAGGTACTCATCCAAAGCGGCGATCCGCTGCTCGAACGGTACTTTGCGGTTGGAATCTGTATAAAATCCCCGCAAACGAAGCTGTCCATAGCCCCAGTCTCCGACGATGTAATCGTATTTGTCGAGGATATCGCTGTAACGCTCCCTGAATGCTTCCGGATTCCAGCCGTCGCGATTTTCTTCCATGACTTCATAAGTACCGGCTTGCGTGCGAATCAAGTCCGCTTCCTCCTTACACTTGTGTACTTTCGTCCATCTTATCACATTTCAAACAGCAAGAGATAAAATTCCCACGAAAACTGCGCAAGCCCCCTGGACATTCTATCGTGTAGGGGGTGTTACCATTGAAAAAGACATGGTTGTATCCTGCGATTGCAGGCATTGCTCTCTTGGCTTCCGCATGTGCGAACAACGCTGCGCCGAACTACACGCATCCAAACCAGACCGCTCCTCACGTCACAAACGTTGACGAGCTGCATGTCCGCAACTACGACGGCGTGCGCTCCGCAAACTTTGACGGACTGCACGTCCGCAACGGTGTCGGTCTGAACAACACGCCGGGCGTCGATAACGGCCTGTACCCGAATGGGACGTATCCACGGGCGAACGTCAACAACTACAACGCCTACACCAGTGGCATGCGACCTTACAACGCCTTTACCGACCATAACGACGGAGTGTTGGGCACGCCGAATGGAATGAACCATTCCATTTATCAAAAGCGGGCCTGGAATCGCGCAGGAGCCGGCATCATGCAAACCGGCATGCCGAAAATGGGCTACGTCCAGACAAACCGGGCAGGCATGAAGACCGCTGGCGCCCAAAACGTCTACGTAGACCGCGACGCTCTGGCGCAAGCAGTCGGCAACGTCACCACGAGCTGCCCTGGCGTTCAGCGTTCTACTGTCCTGGTGACGGATGAAGAAATTTTCGTCGGTCTGAACACCCAGGGAGTAGACCCGCGCACAGCCAAAAACCAGGCGAAAATGAATGCGCAGTCGATCTCGCCACGCTATTACAAGGTGTATGTGACGGACAACCCGAATGACATTCAGGAAATTGTCCGTGTCGCCAGCCGTTCCAGCAATGTGCATACAGCGCGTACCGAGGATGCTGCGAGCATCGATACGCTCATCAAGCGCATGGGCGGCGTAACAGACGGCGAGCAAGCAAAAAGCATGAACACTCAAAAGAACGCGAATGCGACTCAAAAAGCGAAAATGGGTACAACCAGTCGCTAAGGCGAATCTCCCCTGTATAGAGAAGAACCCCCTTTTGCAGCGATTCCTTTTCGCATGCAATGAGGGGGTTTTTCTTCTTATTACTGACCTTGCGCCTGTGGCAAGGCCTCCTTGGCAATCGTTTCCTTCGCGGCATTCGCCTGTTCGTGTGCGTGGTACGAGCTGCGCACGAGCGGCCCTGCCTCCACGTGGCTGAAACCGCGCTTCATGCCTTCTTCCTTCAGGCGGGCAAATTCGTCCGGATGGTAGTAGTGCTCGACCTTCAGATGCTTTTTCGTCGGCTGCAGGTACTGGCCGATCGTCATGATGTTGACATCCACGGAACGCAAATCGTCCATGGTTTCGATCACTTCTTCAAGCGTCTCCCCGACTCCGATCATCAGGCTGGACTTCGTCGGAATGTTCGGCTGGAATTCCTTCGCCTTTTTCAGCAGCTCCAGCGTCCGGTCGTACTTGGCGCGTGCCCGCACGCGGTCAGACAGGCGGCGGACTGCCTCAATATTGTGGTTCAGCACGTCCGGCTTCGCGTCCATCACAAGCTTGAGCGCATCCCAATTCCCTTGGAAGTCCGGAATCAGCACTTCCACAGAGGCAAACGGCAGACGGCGGCGAATCGCCCGAATCGTCTCCGCAAAAATTTGCGCGCCTCCGTCTTTCAGATCATCACGGGCAACGGATGTGACGACGACGTGCCGCAAACGCATTTGCTCGGCAGCTTCTGCCACGCGTTCCGGCTCGGCCACATCAAGCTCTGTCGGCAATCCGGTTTTTACGGCACAAAACCGACAGGCACGGGTACATATATCACCCAAAATCATGAACGTAGCTGTACCGCTGGCCCAGCACTCATGAATGTTGGGACATTTTGCTTCTTCGCAAACGGTATGTAGTGTCTTGCTGCGCATGGTTTGCTTCAGCTCTTTGAAGCTGGCGAGTTCTGGTCCTGAAACAAGGTTGATCTTGAGCCACTCCGGCTTGCGTTGCGTCATAGGGCCCACTCCTCATGTATCTTGGTACGAGACATAATCAAACTCCATTATAGAGGTTGGAATTACAAGGGGCAACCTCTTTCACAAGTCAGGTAACAATTACCCGAGCTGATGCGCCTTGTGCCAATCCGATCCGCGCAAGAGCGGCGCAAGCAAGCGCTGCTCCCGTTCGTGGCAAGTAAACAGAAAGACCTGATGCTGCTCCGCCAGCTTGGCGATGTACGCCAGCGTCCGCTGCAGGCGCTCGTCATCGTAGTGGACAAAATGGTCGTCCAGAAACAGCGGCAACGGCTCTGTCCGTTTGCTTATGTGCTGCAGCAGGGCGAGCCGCTGCGCCAGGTAGAGCTGATCGGCCGTTCCCGTGGAGCATTGCTCGTGGCTGACGATCAGGTTGCGCGTCGGCTCCAGCAGCCGCACCGCGAAGCCCTCTGTCGGGTCGAGCCGCACGTCGCGGTAGGCTCCCCCCGTAATTTGCGCCATCACCTCGGAAGCCATCCGGTTCACATCCGGGGAAACGTCGCGCTTCCATTCGCCTTGCGCCTCCTGCAACGCATCCCGCGCAAGCTGGAGGGCGTCCCGGCGCTGCAACAACCGACGCAGTGCAATAGCAGCCTCTTCGTATTCGTCTCTGGCTCTCGCTACGGACACGCCTTCATGGGCGGCCATCTCTCCATAGGCGCGGGCGATTTTTTCCCGCAGCTCTTGCAGCTCGTCCTCCATCCGGGACAACTGCGCCAGACAGTCGCTCTCTGCTTCCTCGCGCTGCCGCTTTTCCTGCCGCAAAATCGCTCGCACCGCCTCGCCCCAGTCGGCTTGCAGCATTTCCTCCCGCTTTGCTTTGGCCAGATCGCTCTCCAGCCGGACGGCCCGCTGCTCCTGCGCGCTTCTTTGTAGCTCTTCCCTTTTTGCCAGAAAAGTATCCCAATCCCGAACATCCCAGCGCTCCAAAAGGGACGCCCATTCAGCGTCGATGGCGGCGATCTCCTGCTGCAGCCGCTCGCTTTCTTGCAACTGCTCGCTGGCGGCAACAGGCGCAACAGCATGTCCGCTCCCTTTTGCCCGCAGCACGAAAATCCCGAGTGCGAGCAACAGCAAGCTCAAGCCGAGCGAACTGCCGCCAAGGACGGGATGCCCCGTCGCCAGGCCGACGGCGCCGAGGATAGCAAATAGCCCAGCGCCGCCCCACAGGCGTACGGCTCCCTTTTTGCGCTTGGCCCGATTCCCTTGCCGCTGCGTCCGCGCCTGGCTGCGCGTCCCGGTGGACAGGGCAAGCACAGCCAGCTCGGCCAGCCGCATATGCCGCTGCTCCCGCGCTTTGCGCAGCGAAGTGCCGCGCTCGTAATCCGCTTCCAGTTCGCCCAGCGCTTGACTCGCCGCTGTTCCCTGCGCACCGTCTGGCGTCTGCTCGTCCCATGCCATGATCGAGCTGCGCGCTTTTTCGTGCAGTTGCCGCTCCTCTTCGCTCGCAGCCCGCGCAAGCCACCATTGCCAATCTTGCGCGTCGATGGGCGAATAGCTTCGCTGCCAGCTTTCTTGCCAAAGCTGATCCTGCTCCTGCCACTTCTGCATACGTTCCCGCAGCCGGATGCGCCGCTGTTCGAGTCTTTCGCGCTCCTCCTCCCAGAGCTGGATCGATTGCGTCAGTTGCCGGATCAGGCGCCATGCCGCTTCGGCGTGAGCCAGCTCCTGCTCCTTGCTCGCTGCGCGCGACGCCGCTTTGCCCAACAGCGTGTTTTCCGCCCGCTCCTTTTTGCCGATGCTTACAAGCTCCCGGTCCAGCTCCGCCAAAACGGCGTGGACGTGCGGGCTTGCCTCCTGTGCATCTGCAAAAGCAGGCATGAGATGCTCGGCAGCTTCCAGCGGCTCCCGTCTGATCCAGGTCAAATCCGTAAACAGGCTGCGGGTAAGCCCCAGATGCTTTTCCAGAAAGTTCCGCTCCTTGCGCCGATCCTCCATGTACACGTCTGTCAGCTCCGTCCACTCCGGGTCGAGAAACAGGCGTGCCTGCTCCCTTTCTTTCGCCAGCGTCCGGTGCAAGCGGTACTTCTTGCCCCCGAGCTGATAGGTGACGATCGTCTCGTAGTCCCCCTGGTGCCAGGGGCGGTATTTTTCATAGGCAGGCAAATAGCGCGCCGTTTTGACGTAATCGCGCTTCATCCCGTACAGGGCGGCGAAAATGGCATGCAACAGCGTCGACTTCCCCGCTTCGTTGGGAGCGTAAAACAGGTTCAGTCCGGGAGCGAAGCGAAAGTCAGCCCCTTGCCATTTTCCAAACCCCGTAAGCGATATTTCCTCGATCCTCAACGGATGCTCCCCCCAATCCGCGCGAGCGCCTCCTGCCTCGCCAGCCGGGCAATTTCGCGCTCTTCGTCGTTTCTGGCGCTCGCCTCGGCCTCCGCCAGCTTGGCAAGCCATTTGCCCCATACGCCGCCTTCTGCCACCAGCTTGTCTGCGTCGATGTCAGGCCACGTCTCGTCTGTGATCGCCAGTGAAAAAAATCGCGAAAAGCGCTGCTCCAAGACGGAAATCGCCGGCACAAAATGAGCGGCCCGCTCTCCGGTCAAGGTCACGTACACAATATCCGTGCTGGCGATTTCCGCAAGCTGCGCGTTCATCACCTCGACGAGCTGCTCGGTCGTTTCCGCCCCGGCGGCGTGAATCGTCACTTTGCGAACCTGGCGCTGGCAGACCGGAAGCGCCTGCAGCGTCAACCTCCCGGCGTCATCCAGCTCGCCGTACAGCACAGAGCGCTCTCCCGCTTCCTTGCTCGTCAGCCCTTCCGGCGAGCCGGGATAGGCGGCGAGCGGCTGCCTTGTTTGCGGGTGCACAAATTGCTCCGGCTTGTGAATATGGCCGAGCGCCACGTAATCCATTCCGGTTTCGACCAGCTCCTGCAACGTAACCGGAGCGTACGGCTGGTGCTCGTCCCCTGCCCTGTTCAGGACGCTGGCATGAAGCACCATCAGGTGGTGCCGATAGCCGTCCAGCTTGCCTGGAAAAGAGGCGAGCGGCGACTCGTAGACATGCGGCTGCCCAAATCCCCAGCCGTAGACGACGCATGACTTTTCCGGAAACTCAAAAGCGCCCCACTCCGGCGTAAACCAGTACACGTTGCCCGGCCACTCCAACGTCTGGTAAAACGAATCCGGCCGCCACGGATCGTGGTTTCCCGGCGCGATGCAGACCGGGATCGGGGCGATGCTCGCAAACAGGTCGCGCAAAAACATGGCCGTGGAGCGCCTGCCCCCGTGATATTCCAGCAAATCTCCGGCAATCAGCCAAAAGTCGGCCTGCTTTTCTGCAACCAGATCGCGAATCGTTTGCAGGGTGCGGCGAAAATCGTCCTGCCGAAGCTCGTAAAGATCCGCCAGCATATGTAAAGGCGCGTCCAGATGGACGTCCGCCGTATGAATGAATGACAACACGAACCGATCAACTCCTCGCATGACAAACCGAATCGGCAAATGGTACACTTTGGACAACGAATCAGTAAACAGACGAACATACTTTCCCTATATGATACAGAGGAAATGACTGGTTGAAAAGGAGTGTTTCTCGTGCGCATTGCGTATTTGGACTGCTTTTCGGGAATAAGCGGCGACATGCTTTTGGCCGCGCTCGTCGACGCCGGGGCTGATCGCGACCGGATCGAGCAGGAGTTGCGGAAGCTTCCCGTAGGAGATTTCCGTCTGGAGTGGAAAAAGGTCGTCAAAGCAGGCGTCTCCGCGCTGAAGCTGGACGTCGTGGACGAGAGCCAGGCTCCTGCCCTTCCGCTCAAGCCGTTGAAGGTGCTCGGCAACGATCACGAGCACCGCAGCCACAAAGACATCGTGGACATGATTCAGGCAGCCGGGCTGGCCCCGCGCGTAACGCGCCGCTCGCTGGCTATTTTTGAAAAAATCGCGATCGCCGAAGCGAAAATTCACAACGTCCCAGTCGATACTGTCCATTTTCACGAGGTAGGGGCGCTCGACTCGATCGTCGACGTCGTAGGCATCGCGCTCGGACTGGAGGAGCTGGACATCGGGCAATTGCATTGCGGGCCGATCCCGACAGGCAACGGCTACGTGCGCTGCGCCCACGGTCTTTATCCGGTTCCGGCCCCCGCTACCATGGAGCTTTTGGTCGGCATACCGCTGCGCGAGACGCGGATCGACAAGGAGCTGACCACTCCGACCGGAGCGGGTGTTGCCGCCGCGCTGGTCGAGCAGTTCGGCCCGCTGCCGTCCATGACCGTCGAGGCTATCGGCTACGGCGCAGGAACCCGCGACTTGCCCGACCAGCCGAATGTGCTGCGGCTCTTGGTCGGACGCCGCTAAACGTAAAAAAACTTCCGTCGACATTCGACGGAAGTTTTTGGTTTGTCTATCCGTTAGCGCAGCAGGCGGAGAAACTCGCGCATGAAGCCGGGCAAATCCGGCCATGCATGACCAGACACGAGATTGCCGTCTACGTGGAGCGTTTCTTTTTCGTAAATCGCGCCCATCGCCTCTACGTCCGGTCTGCACGCCTGGTAGGCGGTCAGCTTGCGGCCGGCGAGATGCTCGGACACGATCGCAAGCACTTGCGAGCCGTGGCAAATCGCCGCAACTGGTTTGTTCGCCTCAAAAAAATGGGCGACGATCGGCTTTAGGCTTTCGTTCAGCCGGATGTACTCAGGCGCTCGCCCGCCGGGAATAATCAAGGCGTCGAAAGCTTCCGGATTGATGTCGGAGAACGCGGCGTGCGCAGGCAACTGATAAGCAGGCTTTTCTGTGTACGTCTCGCTGTGTGCTTCAAAGTCATGGCAAACGGTGTGCAGCGTCTTCACGCTGGGCGCGGCAATCACGGCTTCGTAGCCTTCCTCCAGCAAACGGTAATACGGATAGAACACCTCCAGTGCTTCTACGGCATCCCCTGTCACGATCAACACTTTTTTGCTCATCACACGAGCCTCCTCCATACATGTTTGGTTGGATACTCCACGTTTTCAATTCTTTGGAGGCACGTCTCGCTCCTGCCTGTCTGTCCATTTTTTAACAGAACTTTTACGGGTCGCCAATTCCAGCGCTTCCTGATGCACCTGCTTCAACGAAACGCCATTGGCTCGGGCAACCGCCGCGCAGCTCTCGTACTCCGGCGCGACCTGCACCCGCTGACCCCGATGGTAGCCGAGCTTGACCGCGACTTCGCCCCAGCTCGTCTCTACACGGACATGGCGTCGCGCCAGGCGATGGCAGGCCACAGGGAAGTAGCGGATGCCAAACGTCGTCGTTTCCTCGAACAACAGCGTTTTCATCGCGTCCAACTGGCTTGCATAGCACATGACCTGCACCATGGTCCCCGGCCTGCTTTTTTTCATCGTGACTGGCAAAAAATGAACGTCGTTGGCCCCTGCCTTGAAGCATTGCTCCATGAGGTAGGCGAGCCACTCCGGACTGGCGTCGTCCACATTCGCTTGCAGCAGCAGCATGCCTTCGTCGATATGCTCATCGGCATGCTGCCTGCGCTCGCGAAAAACGGGGATCGCGTCCTCGCCCTCACTCCTGCCGTCTGATGCAAGCAAAAGCACCGCTGTGCCGTCTTCGTCATGCTCCACCTGTAGCAGCTCGCCTTCCAGCGTCCGCAGCGGCTTTGCGCCCATCACTTGCAGCCAGAGCATGGCGACTGCCGAAAAGTCTCGCGCTGCGTCCAATCCATCCGTCTCCCGCACGACAAGCCCGGATGCGAGCGACAAAACTTGCGGCGACAGGCCGAATGGCACCGCAAGCGGCTGCACATACAGCTCTCCCCCGCACGAGCCGGCGCCATGGTCTGCCATCAGCTCGCGCAAGGCAGCCGTCTCCCACTGCCAGCGCTCCTCCTCCATATACGGGCGATACGGTTCCGCCATGTCCAAAATGCGCCCGGCGTCCACCGCGTCACCTGCCGAACACGCAGACGATCCCGCACACTGTCTGCCTGCAATGCGCTGCAGCGGCTTCACGAGCGACTCCAGGAAGAGCGGGCCATTTGCCCGAATGACCAGCTTCATTTTTTCTCCCTCCGTTTTTGAAAAAGCATTTCTTCCTTGCATCATACACCAGAAGCTTGCGCTGCGCGGAGAAGTTCAGCGGCCGCTTCCAAAAAGTCTCGCGGATAATCCGCAGAGACTGGCAGAAACTACAACGGAAACTACCCGGGCTGGAGGGAGTCGGCATGCGAGTTTTCCGCCTCATCATTCAGATCAGCTTATGCGTGGCAGCAGTCATTTCGCCGCTGGAATCTGCCTTCGCCAAAGGCTCCTCTGCCAACCAGGCAGACCCTCTCCTGCGGGAACGGCTGCAGCTTTTTTGGCGCATGGAGTCTTTGTACGGCATTCCCTGGAACTATTTGGCGGCTATCGATCAGTACGAGCGCACGATGAAAATACGCAAAAAGCAAACGGACAACCAGGCATCGTCCTCGCGTCTGACTGCCGTTGATATCCCGAGTGATCGCTGGACGGGCAGCATGAACCCCGACCAGGAGGACACGAATCCGGTGTCGATCCAGTTTTTCGGCGGGATGGGCATGGACGGCGACGGGGATGGACTCGCCGACCGCAACAACGATCTCGACGCACTCACTTCTCTCATTCATTACCTGGCGCAGTACGGCTTTTCTGCGGATGACTGGCAAATCGGCGTCTGGTCTTACTACCAGCGGGATCGCTCGGTGAAAACGATCCGGCAGTTCGCGCAGGTGTACGAAAAATACCAGCACCTACAGTTGGACGAGCGTCATTTTCCCATCCCGGCGAGGTACGATTACAGCTACCGCAGCACCTGGGGAGACGCGCGCGGCTGGGGAGGGCGGCGGATTCACGAAGGCACCGACATTTTCGCCCGACACGGGACGCCCGTGCTCTCCACAGCTTACGGAGTGATCGAGGTCATCGGCTGGAACCGCTATGGCGGCTGGCGGATCGGCATGCGCGACATGGGCAATGTGTATCATTACTTCGCCCACCTGTCGTCGTTCAAAAAGGGACTGAAGCCCGGCGACATCGTGGAGCCGGGGCAAGTGATCGGATACGTCGGCAGCTCCGGCTACGGCAAGCCTGGCACCGCCGGAAAATTCCCGCCCCACCTGCACTACGGCATGTATCGGGAGACTGGGGGAGCTGACTGGGCTTTCGACCCTTACCCGTATCTAAAGCGCTGGGAACGACAAAGGAAGCGGTAGCACAGCCGCTTCTTTTTTGTGTGCCCATTCGGGCGTTGACAGGAGCAAGACGGACGCATTACAATCAAATCAAAATTTGGACGATCGTCCAAAAACGAGGTGCACAGCATGACTCCCCCTTCGAAAAGCCAGGCGAAAGCCGAAGCGAAGCGGGCCTTTTTGATCGAGCAGGCGACGATCTGCCTCGCGGAAAAAGGCTATGCCCACGTCTCCTTGCGCGATATCGCCAAGGAATCCGGCGTCTCGCTCGGCATTCTGCACTATTATTTTGCCAGCAAGGAAGAATTGCTGCTCGAAGTGATCGCCAGCTACAAGGAACGCTTCATCGCCGAGCTGGAGCGCGAAGTGGTTGCCGCTCCCCTGGACAACTTTTTCCCGGCTCTCGCTGCCGTTCTCGGCCGCAGCCTGCTGGAAGACCGCAAGCTGCATCGGCTCTGGTACGATTTGCAGGCGCAGGCGTTGTACACCCCTGTCTTTTTGGAGCAGGTGCACCACACGCGAAACCGGCTGCACGACCTGATTGCCCGCATGCTCAAGCGGCTGCAGACGGAGCGTGGAGCCGCGCTTGCCGTGGACGTGAGCGCGGCAAGCTCGATCCTCTATTCCGTGATCGACGGCATGATCTTGCAATGCTTGCTGGACGAATCCCGGACGGCCGCAGAAGCGATCAGCCGCTTTCAGCTTGCTCTCCACCATGTTCTCGAGTCGCTTTTTTCTTCTGGTTCACCTGCCACCCATCCTGTCGAACGAGGTGATTGATAATGTCCGTACTCCCTCTGCGCAATCCGGCCACTGGCGAGACATTCGGCTCCGTGACTGAAGCCAGTCCCGCCCAGGTAGACGCGGCAGTCGCCAAAGCCCGGCTCGCCTTTGAAGCGTGGTCCTCTACCTCCCTGTCCGAACGGCTGCGCTACTTGACGCGCCTGCGCCACTATCTCGTCGAGCACGGCGAAGAACTGGCGGAAAAAATCAGCCAGGCCACCGGAAAAGTGACCATCGAAGCGTACATGACCGAAATTTTTGTCACTGCCGATACGATCCGCTTTTACGAGAAGCACGCGCCGCAAATGCTGGCTGCCCAGCCCGTGCCGACCCCGCTCGTGCTCTGGCCGAAAAAATCGTACATTCACTACAAGCCGATGGGGGTAATCGCGGTCATTTCGCCGTGGAACTATCCGTTTCAACTGGCGATCATCCCGATGCTGTCCGCGCTTGTCGCGGGAAATACGGTCATTCTCAAACCGTCCGAAGTCACCCCTTCTACTGGCCTGCTCATCGAAGAGCTGTTTGCCGTTGCCGGGCTGCCGGAAGGAGTCGTCACCGTCCTGCACGGGGGACGCGAGGTCGGCAGTCGGCTGGTGGCGGCCCGCCCGGACAAAATCTTTTTTACAGGCTCGGCCGCCACAGGCAAAAAAATTATGGCCGCAGCAGCGGAGCATCTGATTCCGGTCTCGCTGGAGCTGGGCGGAAAAGACCCGATGATCGTCTTCGAAGACGCGAATCTGGAGAGGGCGGCAAACGGAGCGATCTGGGGCGCTTTTACGAACTCCGGCCAGGTGTGCATGTCCGTTGAGCGGCTGTACGTGCACGAGCGTGTGTACCCCGAGTTTTTGCGGTTGGTCACGGAAAAAACGAAAGCGCTGCGCCAACGGTTTCCCGCTCAGGCGGAAGTCGGCTCGATGACTTCGCGTGAGCAGCTCGGCATCGTCCGGGCGCATATCGAGGAAGCGCTCGCCGCCGGAGCCAAAGCCGTCACAGGCGGGCTGCCGCAAACCGACAGCATGTTCATCCCCCCGACCATCCTGACAGACGTCACGCCGGACATGAAGATCATGCGGGAAGAAACATTCGGCCCTGTCCTGCCGATCATGACGTTTTCCGACGAGGCAGAAGCCATCCGCCTGGCAAACGAGTCGCCCTACGGCCTGAATGCGTCTGTCTGGTCGTCTGACAAACAAAGAGCGCAGCGCGTAGCAGAAAAGCTGTTGAGCGGCAACGTGTGCATTAACGACGTCATCATCAGCTACGCCAATCCGCACCTCCCGTTCGGCGGGGTCAAAGAGAGCGGCATCGGCCGCTACCGCGGGCCAGCCGGGCTGCAAGCGTTCACGCACAGCATCTCGGTCATTCACGACCCCGGCTCGAAAAAACGCGAGTTCAACTGGTACCCGTACACGGAAGACCAGCAGTTGATGTTCAGCGGCTTGACCCGTTTTCTGTACGGAAAGCGGCCAAAATGGGACCGCCCGACGCTGAAAGCGATCTGGCGGGAGCTGAAACGGTTGCGATAACGCGAGCGGCCACGCTTACTTGATCGTGCCGTAGCCGAGTATATCGAGCTTGACCTTGATGTTGAATCCGGCCTGCTGATAGAGCGCGAGCCCTTTTTCCCGCGTCCATTTTCCGTAGTATTTCTGGCGCAGGCTCTCTTCGATTCCGGCCGGATCAACGCCCTCTTGTTGAAATTTTTTCAGCATCACAGTGGTCTCCCGTTTAATCAGCGCTTCCATCTGCTTCACGAGCTTTTCCATTTGCGGTCGTTTGTCCAAATTTTTCTTGCCATCGTAGCCTACCACCACTCCCCGCAGTTCGAGGTTGATGTCAATGACGGGCTTTTTCTGGTTGCCGTTGCTCCGCACTTTTGACTTGGACCAGACAAAATCGAAAATGATCTCTTCCAGACGCTCGCCTTCGTTCGTCTGCTCCGTCAGCTCAAACTTGACGCGGGGAAGCCGCTTTTGTCCGAGCAAGCATTGCACCAGCTTGCCTTCGCGCTGCGAGTAGAAGCCGATCAGCTTGTCTTTGCGCAGCAGAGCGACTTTGGCGATCTGAATGTTTCCGTTTTGCTTGATTAAATAGGGCAAGTTCGGATCGCCCGTCTTGCTGGTCATCATGAACACAAAGTCGTGGATCGTAGAAAAAGACGAAAAAGCCGTTTCCACCCGCGGACGCAGCAAATCGTTCAAATACGTGTTCACTTCCGGCTTGTTTCGGTACTCGCCCCTGATGATATCTTCCGCTTTGCCTTTGACAATCGCGATGAATACGTTCTCGCCCACAATCGGATTCCGGTACAGGTCGAGCACGACTTTGCCGATGCCGACTTTGCGCGCCAGCTCCTCGCTGAACAAAATGACGCGAAGCTGTGACAGCGTCATCGTCCGTTCGGATTTTGTGGCGAGCTTCAACATCGCTTCGCTCGTCATGGAAGCTTTGGTCGAGTAAACTTGTGTCGATTCCTTTCCTCTGGCGGGAACGGGGATGGCGACAACGACGTTCATTTGCTTGTCGTCGATGTAGTCAAAGCCCATGACGCCGATCATCGCCATGTCTTCGAGGGCTGGCCGCTCGAACTCTCCCGTGCATCCGGCAAGCGCCAGGGAAAAAACCGTCGATATCCCGCCCCTAAAGGGGGCAACCATGCATAGCATGGCTAACGAATCTATCATGCCCGCTCCTCCATGTAAAGCCGTTGACGTAACTATTCACCTGTTAAAAACCCATTTACACAAAAAAAATTACATTACTCTTTCTACCAGGCATTCCCTTTACTTTCCTTCATTGGTTTAGCACTTCATTCACAAAAAATATCAGCCAAATAACATGAATCAAGAATGGGATCTATGTGTGCTTTCGGGCAAACGAAAAAACGGGAGCCGCAGCCCCCGCTTCCTCACCTAGACAAGCGATTCGTATCGTTTAGGCGAACTGTTTGGACAGGTTCGCCATTTCAATCGCTGCCGTTGCCGCTTCCCAGCCTTTGTTGCCCGCTTTTGTGCCGGCGCGCTCAATCGCTTGCTCGATGTTGTCCGTCGTCAGCACGCCAAAAATGACCGGAATCCCGGTGGAAAGCGACAGCGAGGCGACGCCTTTGGCTGCTTCGTTGCAGACGTAGTCGAAGTGCGGAGTCGCTCCGCGGATGACCGCGCCCAATGTCACAACCGCGTCATAGCGCCCCGACTCGGCCATTTTTTTCGCGATCAACGGAATTTCAAAAGCGCCCGGCACCCAGGCCACGTCTACGTTGTCTTCCTCTACGCCGTGGCGCTTCAACGCATCGAGCGCACCGCCTACCAGCTTGCTGACGATCAGCTCGTTAAATCTTCCTGCTACAATCCCTACGCGCAAGCCCGTTCCTACCAAATGTCCCTCAAATGTTCTCATCTTCTCCACTCTCCTTAGCCTTTGAAATGAAGCAGGTGTCCCAGCTTCTCCTGTTTGGTCGACAAATACCGTTTGTTGTGCGGATGTGCCTGCATTTGCAGCGGCACCCGTTCCTCCACCTTCAGCCCGTAGCCGTCCAGCCCCCGGATTTTGCGCGGGTTATTGGTCAAAAGCCGCATTTTTTGCACGCCCAGGTCGCGGAGAATTTGCGCCCCGATGCCGTAATCGCGCAGATCGGCGGGGAATCCGAGCTTTTCGTTCGCCTCCACCGTATCCAGCCCTTCCTCCTGCAGCTTGTAGGCGCGCAGCTTGTTAATAAGCCCGATGCCGCGGCCTTCCTGGCGCATGTACAAAAGGATGCCGGAGCCCGCCGCCTCGATCTGCTCCAGCGCAGCATGCAGTTGCGGGCCGCAATCGCAGCGGTGGGACCCGAAAATATCTCCTGTGAGGCACTCGGAATGCACCCGGACGAGAACGGGCTTGGCCGAATCAATCTCGCCCTTGATGAGCGCCACGTGCTCTTTGCCGTCCAGCTCGTTCGTATAGGCGGCGATCCGAAAATCGCCATAGCTCGTCGGCAGGCTCACTTCGATTTCTTTTCGCACGTGCGATTCGGTGCGCATCCGGTAGGCGATCAGATCGGCAATCGTAATCAGCTTCAAGTCGAAGCGGCGAGCGATCTCCACGAGCTGCGGCAACCGCGCCATCGAGCCATCCTCGTTCATGATTTCACAAATGACACCTGCGGGCACGCTCCCCGCCAGCCGGGCGAGGTCCACCGCCGCTTCGGTATGGCCCGCCCGCCGCAAAACGCCCCCGGCTCTCGCAATCAGCGGAAAAATATGCCCCGGCCTGCGAAAGTCCTCTGCCGTCTTCCGCTCGTCCAGCATCGCCAGCACGGTCTGCGAACGCTCCTGCGCCGAGATGCCTGTATGCGTGCTCACCTCGTCAATCGACACGGTAAACGCCGTCCCTTGCTTGTCCGTGTTGTGCCTGACCATTGGGGTGAGCGCAAGCCGCGCGGCCTGTTCCTCCGTCACCGGGACGCAGACAAGACCGCGCCCGTGCGTCGCCATAAAGTTAATCATCTCCGGCGCAGCCGCTTCCGCCAGGCAGACGAAGTCCCCTTCATTTTCCCGATCCTCGTCATCCACGACGATGATGGCTTTTCCTTGGCGCAAATCTTCCAGCGCCTCTTCTATGCGATGAAACATGGGCTTGTCCCTCCTCGTTCAAACGAATCCGTTTTCCTGCAAAAAAGCCATGCTGATTTTCGCGCCTTTTGCTTCGGTCTGATTGCCGCCTGCTGGCTTGCCGCGATAGCCCAAAAGCCGCTCGACGTACTTGCCGATAATATCTGTCTCCAGGTTCACCTGATCGCCCGCGCGCCGATCGTGCAGGCTGGTCGCTGCCAGCGTATGCGGGATGATCGACACCGAAAAATGCGCATCGGCAACGTCCACGACCGTAAGACTGATGCCATCGACGCAGATCGAGCCTTGCCTGATGACGTATCGTAACAGCTCCGGCGCGGCTTCAATGCGAAACAGCACAGCGTTGGCGTGCGGCTCTCGGGACAAAATCGTGCCCGTTCCGTCGATATGCCCGGAGACGATATGCCCGCCAAAGCGGTCGCCCAGCCGCATCGCCCGCTCCAGATTGACCCGCTGGCCTGTGCGCAGGTGACGGAGGGTTGTCTTTTTCATCGTCTCCGGCATGACATCTACGCTAAAATGCCGAGCCGAAAAAGACGTGACCGTCAGGCAAATCCCGTTGACGGCGATACTGTCGCCGAGCTTGACGCCTTCCAGCACCCGCTGCGCCCGAATGACCAGCCGACTCGCCTGCCCGTTGCCTGTGCTGGATTCCAACGTTCCGACTTCCTCCACCAGTCCGGTAAACATCGGCCTTTTCCTCCTCTTTGTGCTTTCTGAACAAAAATTTGCTCCCGTCGTCTGGCGACTGCTGCTCTCTGGCGCGAATGCGCAGAAAACGGAAAACCTGCTTCCAGCTACTTTTCCCATAGCGGATAACCGCTTATGCGCACGTCCTGCTCATCCAGCAGCTCGACAGTTGCATCCGCAAGCCGGACAGTCTGATCCATCGTGGCGAAGCCCGGTCCGCCAAATGGCGTGGGCGCGCCGCTTCCGCCGATCAGCTTCAACGACACGTAGCTGACGATCTTCTGGATCGCGCGCGCCTGTAAAAACGCCCCGTTCACTGCCTGCCCGCCTTCAACCAGCAGCGAAGTAATCCCGCACTCGCCCAGCGTATCCAGTACGTTTTCCACCGAAATTTGTCCGCTTGCCACAAACAGCCTGACGCCTTTTGCCGCCAATGCCGCACGCTTTTCTGGCGGAGCCGCCTCTGTCGTGAAAATCCAGGTCGGCGCATCCGCATTTTCGATCACGCGCGCTGCAAGTGGCGTGCGAAGCTCGCTGTCCAGGACGATCCGCACAGGCTGCCGCCCATACAACTGCTCCCCTTGTCTGGCCGTCAAAAGCGGATCGTCCGCCAAAACGGTTCCTACCCCGACCAAAATCGCATCGTGCTGTCTCCGCAGTTCGTGCACCTCCGCGCGCGCCCGTTCGCCCGTGATCCAGCGGCTGTGTCCTGTGACCGAAGCGATTTTGCCGTCCAGCGTGCTCGCCGTTTTCACCGTCACAAACGGGCGCTTCGTCGTGATGTAGTGGAAAAACACCTCGTTGAGCCTTTTCGCTTCCGCTTCGCCTACCCCGACGAGCACTTCCACTCCTGCGGCGCGCAGCTTCTCCACGCCTTTTCCAGCCACGAGCGGATTCGGGTCCAGCGTCGCAATCACAGCCCGGCGAATCCCCGCCGCCACTACCGCATCGGCGCAAGGGGGCGTTTTTCCGAAGTGGCTGCACGGCTCCAGCGTCACGTACAAAGTAGCGCCAGCCGCCTTTTCCCCTGCCATGCGCAGCGCATGCACCTCCGCATGCGGCTCCCCGGCACGCAAATGCGCGCCCATGCCTGCAACTGCTCCGTTGCTCACCAGGACTGCACCGACCAGTGGATTGGGGCTGGTCTGGCCGTGGGCCGAGCGCGCCAGCTCCAGCGCCAATGCCATGAACCGCTTGTCCTGCTCCATGTAAAACCTCCTTTTTCCTGCCTGGATTCCAGCCAAAACAAAAAGCCCTCGAAACCTCAAGCGTTTCAGGGCATAGGGAAAGAAGCCTTCTCGCATTCGTTTTTTGCAAAAATAACGATGCCAAAAAGCGCAGTCAGCTCTTCTTCCATCCGGACTTTACCGTCGGCTCTGGAGTTGCACCAGATCAGTCGCAAACCGTCACGGTCCACGAGTCGCGGGCTCAGACGATGGTTCGCCATCGCCATTACCGCCGGTCAGGAATTTCACCTTGCCCTGAAGATTTTCGCTATGAAGTTGCGGAATAAAAAACGCCCGTGAGAACATGCTCAGGGCGTAGGGAAAGAAACCTCGCAAATGCCTGTTTTTGAAAAAACAGCTCTGAGGTTATGCCAATACCTTCTCCCATCCGGACTTTACCGTCGGCCTTGGATTTGCACCAAGTCAGTCGCTATCCAACTGCGATAGCGAGTCGCGGGCTCAGACGTGCGTTCGTCATTACCGCCGGTCGGGAATTTCACCCTACCCTGAAGGCTGGTATTCAGTTAGGCAAAGTATAGCACATTTTTCACGTTCGCTGTCATTTTTTTAGGCAGAAGTGTTTTTCTCCTGCCTGCAAGCTTTGTTACAACATAGTCAGCAGCTCGCGCAAATCCGCAATGTACGCTTGCGGTGCCACGTCATGGCGCTCCATGTCTTGCGCATGTCCCTGGTAGGCGATAAACGCCACCTCCCCGTCCTGCGCGGCTTTTCCGTCAATCCAGGAATCCCCGACCATCGTCCAGGCCGAAGCAGGCATATCGGGATACTGCCTGCGAATGTAATGAATCCCGGACGGGTGCGGCTTCAAGGTCGTCATCTGCTCGCGCGCCACAATCTTCTCGAAGCAGCCCGCAATACCGGTTTGGTGCAGCGCTTCCTCTGCGGCAGCGTAGGCGTTGTTGGTCAAAATGAACAAATGATGCCGCTCCATGAGCTGCGCGAGCACTTCCTGGGCATGGTTCTCGAGAACAGCCTCGTGCATCCCCGCCTTTTCGATTGCCGTGACGGCTCCCCACATCTCCTGTTCGAGCTGGCTGGTCAGCCTGCCCGACTTTCGGCCAAGCTCGATCAGTTGCGAGGCGGTATGGCTGTGCCAGTCGAAGGTCGGCTCTATCAGACCATGCTCCGTCCACAACTGAAAAATTGCCTGCTTCATTTCCGCAAAATTGATCTTCGAGTGCAGCAGCGTATTGTCCATGTCAAAAATGATGCCTGTTGCAAAGCGTCTGTTCATTTCCTTTCCAGCCCCCTCGTCTTCGGTCCGTTCCCGTCTCTTGCGCTCGCAAGCCGCTTTTTTCAGTATAGCAAACAAGTTGCTCCCCCGATTGCCGAATGCTGGAAACAGGACTTTTTCCATATGGAGAACCAAAAATGACATAGAATATTTTCTACGTATGATGAAGAGGAGCTGATGATACGTGATGAAAAAGAAAGCGTGGGCGCACGTCGCTCTGTCGCTCTTTGTGGCAGTGGCGATCAGTGCGTGCAGCCAGCCAGCTTCAGTGGATCAACCGGCACAGCAAGCGGAACAGCAAACACCGCAACAGTCAGCGCAGCAACCAGCACAGCAGACTGCGCAACAGCCGACCCAGCAAACTTCCGGCGACACTGCTGCCCAGCCTGCCTCTGAACAGAAGCGGCCGGAATATCTCCCAGCCGATTTCCCGCTCCCGGAGGTCGCCGAAATTAGCACCTCGCATTCCGAAATCAAAGACGGCAAAAAGTTTGTCCTGCTCATTTTCAGCACAAAGGAAAGCATGCCAGCCGTAACCAAGCTGTACAAAGACTACTTCAAGACGCAAAACCTCTCTGACTCCGGGCAAACCATCGACGACTAAAACATCATTATTCAGGGAGGCAACATCGAGAAAAAACAGTCCTGGTCGATGATCGGCGGCCCGCTCAGCGGCCAGGAAGGCGTCATCGAGCTGACTGTCACCTGGGCGGAGCAGTAAGCAAGGGCAGCCATCTCCATGAAAAAAGCGACAGCTCGCACGCTGCCGCTTTTTTTCGTTTCCGCCGCGCCTTCTACGGGCTGTCGTCCATACCTTCCATGGGCGCACGCGGCACATCCGGCTTGCCTTCCGGATTGTTGTACAAATACTGCGGCACGTCGCCGATGATGAGGGAGTGCGTGATCGGGATTTTCGTCGTAACCGTCTGCTCCTCGGTCGCAAACGGAATGACGATGCGCAAGTCGACCTCTACGAAAATGTAGACCGTGGCGAGCACCATGTTGATGCCCGCCTCCTTCAGCTCTGTCTCCAGCTTCGTTTTCACAGAGCCGATCGGCACGAAGGTCACGGGCAAGTTCGGCCCCATTTGCGCCAGAAACGTATTCCCTGTCGCCAGGCCAAGCG
Source organism: Brevibacillus sp. FW306-2-1A-C05A (assembly GCF_058781555.1). Taxonomy (NCBI): domain Bacteria; kingdom Bacillati; phylum Bacillota; class Bacilli; order Caryophanales; family Paenibacillaceae; genus Brevibacillus; species Brevibacillus sp. FW306-2-1A-C05A. Next base: position 25,594 of record NZ_JBYSWV010000031.1, on the reverse strand, counting down.
GAATCGTGCGGTCCACTTTTTCCGTCTCGAACTCCTGGAGCTTGTTCTGGACGCGCGAGGTGGTTTCGCCGACAATTCTTGCGTACTCCTTGAAGTTGAACTGATACGCCTGAATTTGCCCCTCGTTGTTCTTCTCGATCTTCACGATCTGGTTGAAGTCGACGCCTTGCTGGGAAATCCGCTTGGTGACCGCATCCGTAATCGCTTCCTTCGCCAATTGCTCTGCTTTTTGAGTAGCCAGGATCAACAGTGTCGGCTCCAGCCGATGCTGCAAAAAAACGAGCGTCTGAATCGACAGCACAAAAAAAATCACCAGCGCGATCAAAAACGCTTTCGTTCGGGAAAGCGGGTTTCTCCAACGCCGACGGGGTCGAAATATAGCCACTCCCGTCACCTCCCAATTGGTACATCCTATGGTGAGTGACGGGAAAAAAGACTACCCGCGACGAGCGCCACCCGCTTGCTGTGCCTTGCGCACATAGCATCCCAGACCGAGCAGTGCCAGAGCCAAAAGCGCCTGCGCGACGGCGACCATCGCTGCCAATCCTAAGACAGCGGAAATCGCGGGCGCCGCCAAAAATGCGACAAAAAACCCGCTGCGGCTAAACAAGCCCTGTACCCCCAGCACCTTGCCGCGCACCTCGTTTTTGGCCTGCTGCAACAGCGTGCTCTCCAAGACTTGAGCCGCTCCGCCAAAAAGCCCCGCGCCCGCGAGCAAAAGCAGCGCCCAAACCGCACCGTCGGCGGCAAACGCAAGCACGATGAACACAGCCAGGAGCCAATGCGCCCCCAGCATCCCAGGCCAAGGCGCAACGGGAATGCGCGCCACCAGATAAGCGCCGATCAGGCCACCGACACTCATGACTGACCACATCATCCCGTGCAAGGTCGCGTCCCCGTGGCTAATCTGATCTGCCAAAAACGGCAAACCGTAGTTATGCGAAGCCGTGCTGATCGACAGCGGCGCAGCCAGCAGGCTGATGGCAAGCAATACGGGCGCGCTTTGCAAGTACCTGACGGCTGCCCGCATGCCACGCTCCTTTTGCTTCCCCCCGCTGTCTCCGGCAGAGCGCTCGCCAGCCGCCCCGCTTTTCGGCCATGCCCGGCTCTCCCAGCGCATCCGGGTCAAGAGCAAAGCCGAGAGGAAGAAGCTGGCTGCATCTGCGCCAATGACGAGCGCGTAGCCAACACGGTCAGTCAAAAAGCCCCCCAGCACAAAGCCCGCCATGCCTACGAGCGATTCCAGGCGCACCTTGAGCCCGTTCACCCACACCAGCCGCTCCATCCCGAACATCTGCGGCAGCGAAGCCTGAAAGCTGATCGTAAACAGCGTGTACAGCATGCCTTTGAGAAACGCTGCGGCAACCACGACATACGGATGCGGAGCAGCGATGATTGCGAGAAGCGCAAGTCCTGCTCCGATATCGCTTGCGATCATGGCATGCCTGCGGTCCATCCGGTCAGCCAGCATGCCCGCAAACGGGCTGAACAGCATGCCGCCTACCTGACGGGCGACAAAAAAGGCCGTCAGCCAAAAGGCGCTATGCTCAAATGTGAAAATCAACGCGCTGCACGCGATCAAATCCATTCGCGAGCCAAGCGAAGACAGCGCATTGACGTACAAGTAATGTTTTACGTTCATGTGTGCCAAACCTCCTGTCAGTCGCAGGCGGTTCGGACAGACGCCCCCCGCTACAGGGTGCGTACACTGATTGTGGCAGTTGACATGCGCATGCCTCCTCATGTGTTGAGTTGGGTACAAACCATTGTTGAACTTGGACAATCACTTTTGACGGGGGCCGTCCCCTCACCGTCTTCGTGCGGCACCAACTGCCGTATCCCCATGATAGAGCGAGGCAAGCTGCCTTGTCACGCCAAATCGTTTGACTGGCCTTCGCAAAAAAACGCGCTTCCCCTACGTCAGACTGCAACCGTTTCTCATATGGTAAGGGGAAGATCTTTTTTCGCCTCAGGAGGTTTGTCATGAATTTGCAACGTTTGGAACAAGCATTTGGCTCCCTCGTTTTCCCCAGTCACGCTGAGCTGAGGCAGGCGCTCGTTTCCCTTTCGCTCTGCCCAGAAGATATCGCGTCCCACATTCCCCAGCCTGAACAGCTCCCCTACGGACGCAAAATTTTGTACCAGACGCCGCACGTCGAAGTCGTCCTGATCCATCTGCCCAGCATGCAGGAGTCTGTCCCGCACAACCATGGCGATTCCTTTGGCTGGGAATGGATCATTTCCGGGACGCTCACCAATGTCGTCTACCTTCCTGCCGATCGCGAGGGAGAGGTGTTTCGCGCCCAGACAACCCATGTCAGCGCCGGAGACTGCTACTACGTCGCCCCCGGCGAAATTCACGCCATCCGCAACAACACAGACGCGCCGGTGTACTCGCTCAACGTCTACACGCCGCCGCTGCAAAACTCCCGGCAGTATCACCCGACCACTTCTGCGACCTGACGCAACGAACACACGCTCATGAAAAAAACAGTACGCCCCCCACCGACGGCCGTACTGTTTTTTCTTCGCCTACAAATTTTCCGTGATCTCCGACAGCTCGTCCGCGGAGCTGGCTACTTGCGCCACAGCCTGGTTCATATCCTCCATGACCTTGAAGAAGTTTTCCAGCTCTTTTTGAATGTGCGAGCTCTGCTCCTTGCTGTCGGAGACAGCGTTGATAATGCCCTCGAAAAACGCATTCGTCTCGTCCGTCATTTTTGTGCTCGACTTCACGAGCCCCTGGATTTCCAGCACGACCGATGACAGGACAGTCGTTTGCTGATTCGTTTTCTCGATCAGCTCCCGCACGCCGAATACCGATTTTTTCGTCTGCTCGGCCAGCTTGCGCACCTCGTCGGCTACGACCGCAAAGCCTCGCCCCTGCTCTCCGGCTCTCGCGGCTTCGATCGCCGCATTGAGCGCCAACAGATTGGTCTGCTCGGCAATCGCCGTCACCACGTCGACAATTCCGCGAATTTTTTCCGCGTTGTCCTCCAGCGTGTTCATTTCTTCGGAAATTTGCTTCACGCTCTGCTGGATCAGCCCCATCTGCTCCTGCTGCTTCTCCAGCTTTTCCTTGCCCTCCCGGGACAGCTCCTGCGCCTTGCTGGAAAAATCCGTGCCGTTTTCGGCGTAGCGAAGCACTTCGCGCGACTGCTCCGTCAGTTGCTCGACGGACGCGCTGTTTTCCTCCGAGACGGCTGCCAGCTCATGCGCGGAATTGGTCAGCAAAACCCGCAGTTCGTCCTTTTTGGCCTGCTCGGCGCGACGAACACGCTCATGTTCATTCTCGTATTCTTCCAGCACGATTTGCTGCTCGATGTTGAGAATTTTGCTCACCGCAGTGAGCGCCAGCACAAACTCATCCTTGTCCGCGATGTTTTTATGCAGAATATCCATAATGGATATGAACAAATTTTGAAACGCACTCAAGTACCATTTCGGCTCCAGTCCGATCCGCATGTGAATGATGGCGATCCTGCTGCGCTGCTCGATGTACGCGGCGTCGATACAGCCGTTGAACATCTCTGTGATATGGCGGGTCAGTGTGCCCTTCAGTCTGGCAATGGTGCTGTTTTTGTCCACAATGCTCATGAGCAGTGGTTCAGTTTCAATATTCGAATAAAAGAAGTCTACAATTTTGTCAATATTGCGAACGATAAGCGGTTGAAGCGCTTTGACAATCGACAAGTCCTCCTCTGTCAGATGGATCAGCGCCAGTTGCCTGGAGAGGGTGGTTTGCCCGTGAAGCTGTACTTTTCCCTGTTCCTTGCGCTCCTGGAAAAACGACTCCTTTTTGACTTTTCCTTTCAATCCAAACAGGCTGGAAAATGGACATGTACTCATACGCCGAACTCCTTTTTACCGAATAAAAAATGGCTGTACTAACCATATTAGGTAGAGTAAACGAATAATTTCCAATTGGCATATCCTTTTAATTATATACCCGATTCTTCTATCGTGTAAACCACGCCCCAAACAAAGAGAGCGCCCTTTCTCTTGAAAAGGAAGGCCCCCTCCACGCTCTACATCTCTGCTTTTTTCACTTCTGCCTTTTGCAGCTTCCAGCCCGTCTTGTCCCATTTCCACAGCGACTCGACGTAGGCAATCGTGTCGGCGTTGGCTACGCCGCTCACCCGCTGCACGCCTTTCAGCTCGCAGACGCCGTCGCGGTTCTCGTCCACAGGCGTAAGCACGCTGAAGCTGTTCGGCATCACCTCGGTCGGCGTCAGCAGCTTTCCGTCCTTGTACACCCCGTTTTCGTCGTATATTTTTTTGCGGTCAGTCAGGTCGAGAACGGTGGTATGGTTCGTCTCCTTGATGTGAATCGGCACTTTGTAGTTGTCCTGGTACGAACCGGTGATCGTCAGCGGCTGCGGCACCGGCAAAACGACAGGCTTGTTGTCCTTGTTGCCAAACAGGTAAAACTCCGATGTTCCGCCGCTGCCGCCCGTCGGCGCCTGGAGCAAAATTTGTTTCGTGCCGTTTCCGATGAAATCGCAAAAAGCCATGTCCGGCTGATACCCGCCATACGGCGTCGTAAAAAACACCGTCTTTTCCGCCACCGGATCTTGCACCATCACCTTCAGCTTTTCATAGTACGGGCTGTCAGCGGCAAAGCGGTGGCCGAGCAGCGTCACGACATCCGGACGCCCGTCTCCTGTGACATCTTGCCGTTTGATCTGAATTTCCTCATACACGCTCGGCGGCGGCTGAACCTGGCGCGCTTCCCGAGCGCTAACCGGTTGCCCTGCTGCTCCCGCGATCAACCCCCACGCCAGCACGGCTGCCATCCCTACTCGTTTACCCTTCCACATATGCATCCACCTTTTTACGTTTTCGCTATCGTTCGTAGTATGTTAGAAAAATCGCCAGGCCATGCCGTTATTTTTGCGAAAACTGCCCCGTTTCCAAAATGGCTAGATGCAGGAAAGTGCGGTACACTATTCCAAAGAACGTTGACCGTCTCTGGCAAGCAGACGAGCCGATTGTCATACGTATGAGAATGACAGCCAAACAAGGAGGCGAGACAAGGGTGGATACGCCAAAAAAACGGCGGGCCGCACAGGCTCCCCCCAGCCGCGAAGCGCTGCGCTCTGCCTATGAGCTGATTCTCACACGTATTTTGCCACGTCTGCCGCCATCCCCTCACTCTACTGGCAGGAGATGCACGCATGAAGATACGACTGATCGAAAACGGCCTCATAACGGAAATAGATGACGTGGAGGAAGCTGTCGCAGTGCCCGGAAAAGGCTTCTATTGGATTGACGCTTCTCCCTTCGACCTCGATATTTTGCAGCCGCTGTTCGGGCTTCACCCGCTCGCGGTCGAGGACTGCATCGACGAAGAAGAGCAGCGGCCCAAGCTGCAACTATACGACGACCATTATTTCATGGTGCTAAACGGCATCGCCTTCCACAATCAGGACATTTTCCTGCGGGAGATCAATATTTTTCTCGGCAGCCATGCGATCATTACCGTGACCAAGCAGGAAGCGCCAGAGTTCGCTTCCATGCTCCCCATCGTCCGGGAAAAAGAAGTGAACCACCCGGACACTTTTTTGTATCATCTCGTCGATCAGATAGTGGATCGGTATTTTGATGTGACGGAAAAAATCGAGGACTTGATTGAAGCGCTGGAAGAGGAAATTTTGATGAACACCCGCAAATCCCACCTCGACCAGATCATCGGGCTGCGCAGCGAGATTTTGTACGCGCGAAAAATGCTCGTGCCGCAACGGGATTTGATTGATGCCTTGCACAAAAAAGAACTCCCGCTGATTCGGCCGAAGCTGCGGAAGTACTTTGGCGATATTTTGGAGGATGCGAGCAAGATCGTGGAGAACTTCGAGACGTTTCGCGACTTGATCGGAAACTTGCGCGAAGCCTACCAGGCAGCTCTCGCCGGGCGGGCAAACGACATCATGCGCGTGTTTACCGCCCTGACCACGATTTTCATGCCGCTGACGATCGTCACGGGGATTTACGGCATGAACTTCGACTTCATGCCGGAGCTGCACTCTCCTTACGGCTACTACATCGTGCTTGGCTGCATGGCGGCGATCGGCTTGACGATGTTCATCCTGTTCAAGAAAAAAGAGTGGCTGTGAACTGGCTAGACGAGGTCGCCACACGCCACGATCATCAGCGAAAGCATTTTCGACAAATCGCATTCATACGGCTGAGCCAGATCCTGCCCTTCTTCATTGACCAAGATGCGGATGATGGGGCGGCTTGGCATACCTTTGTTGGAATCCACAACCACGCCGGATACGCCTGTGTTGAGCGTCACGCTCAAGCCTACCGGGTAGAGCGCAATCGTGTCGCGCAAAGCTTCGACATAAAACTGGTCAAACAATACGCCTGACCCGGAATAGAGCACTTCCATCGCTTCGTGCGGCAGCATCCCCCGGCGGTAGACGCGATGCGAGGTCAAGGCGTCGAATACGTCAGCGACGGCCATCAGGCGGCCAAAAGGGTGAATCTCTTCTTTTTTCAGATGACGCGGGTACCCGGAGCCGTCCCAGCGCTCGTGGTGCTGGAAGGCGCAGTGCGCGGCGAGCAGCGGGATGTCGTCCTGCCTGCGCAGCATCTCGAAGCCGATTTCGGCATGCTTTTTCATCACTTCAAACTCTTCTGTCGTCAAGCGGCCCGGCTTTTTCAGGATTTCATCCGGAATGTGCATCTTGCCGATGTCGTGCAGCATGCCGCCGATGGAGATATCCAAAATCTCTCTTTCCGTACAGCCTGTGTTGATCGCCAGTGCCGTACTGTAGAGCGCGACGTTGAAGGAATGGCTGAAAATGTAGTTATCGAAGGCGCATGCGTCGGCGAGCAGGTTCATGGCTGATTTGCTGCCTTTCAGTTCGTCAGCGACAGCCGACATGACTTGCCTCAACTGGAGGCCCAGATTTTTGTCCGTTAACAGTTGCTGCCATTTTTGCGGCACTTCCTGAACACTGCGAAACGTATCGTGAATAATGGACATCGCCTGTCTGCGCGTGCCTTCGGAAATGACTGTATCCACCATGATATCGTCCGTGCGAGTATCTTCTATGTACAGGCTGTTGATGTTCTTGCTCTTGAGGCGCTCGATCATTCGCTGGGTCAGCTCTACTCCCGCCCAACGAGTACCGTTCCGTTTTCTGCGTAGATGGAACGGGCAAGCTTGTCGCCCGGCTGGCATTTATGAATGGATTTCAGTCTCATTTCCAACCTTCGCCTTTCATCAGAGTACCCCTATTATAGCGTGATTCGACGTAATTCTACATGAAAAAATTTCTAGCTCCCAAGAAATCGCGCCCACAAAAAACACCTTCGTCTCATCGACAAAGGCGTCCTTGTTTCAGCGTGTATCGTTATCTGTGTATGCTACAGCATTTTGACGACGGCTTCCCGCCCGATCATGCCGGCCGTGATTCCTTGCGCCTCTGCTGTCGTCGTCACGGATTCCAGCGGCGCGTCCAGCAGCTCGTCGATCGTCTTGACGCCGACGGCTCTGCCCGCAATAATTTCGCGGCTGGCCAGCCGTTCATTCAGCAAGCCCACGTCCAATGCCCCGCACATGATGTAGCCTTTGTCTGTCGTCACCGCAAGCAATGTCGTCTTGGGCAGCCGCACGGTGACTGCGATCGCCGTCCCTTCCGGAAAGTGGATAGGCTGTACTTCGACCATCCCGCTCCCTCCTTTTCTCTCCTGCTTTTGCGTTACCATCCTATGACACAGGAGCCAAAAGTGTGTGCCGCCAAGCGGCGCATTCAATGCACGAGCGGTGCCGGGAACTGTTCATCCTCCATCGCGACCTTGCGCTTCATCACTTCGATCATGTACGTAGCCAGCATGTGAAACAGCTCTTCCTCGTCCATGCCCTCCACCAGCTCAAGCAGGTCGTCGCGCGTCTGCTCGTGCAAAACGCCGACAACCACTGCCGTAATATCCTCCTCGTCGCCATTGAAGTGTCCTTTGTACAGTTCGTAAACTTCGTCGATAAACCTCATCGCTCATCCCCCTTGCTTCTCTCGATAGCATGCCCAGAACCGGGCGAGGGCACTTTTTCCCATCTCGGCAAAAAAGCGTTTTGCACAAGCGCTGTGTCGGTAATCGTGCTGGCGATCACCTCGCGAAGCATTTCCGGAAGAAAATACTCGATCTCCCTGCCCTGCAGCAAATCGGGGAACAGGCGGTTGTACATGAACATGTCGACCGTTCCGACCCGATACTCCCGCTCCCTTGCCAGCGGCTGGCCGTTGACCTCGATCGCCACGATATGCGGCTCCTCGGAGTCCTCATACCGGATGCGCAGCCCGTCCACCGCCATCCAGCCTTCGATTTTGCCGCGAAAACCGCAGCCGCGCAGCTCGCGATGCACGATCTGCGGCTGGATCGCCTGCTCCAGCACGGCAGCGAGCTGACTGCCGGTGAGCGTCACGGCGCAGGCGTTGATCGGATGAGGCACACTTTTCAGCAGTTGGGCAAAAGTCAGGCTGCCGCGCTGCAAGTCAGACAGCAAAAGCCCGCCGTTGGCAATTCCCACTTCAGCCCCTGTCCACTTGCGAATGCTGGCTGCCAAAAAAGAGCCGAACGGAGTCTCCTCCGTCCAGTTGACGCGCAAATCCCGCTCCAGCCTGGCAATCGGCCGAATCAGGCTCGCATGGGCCCGTTCGTGTTCTTTTTGCAAAAAAGCGAGCAGCCGCTGGTCCGGCTCGTACTGCCCGGTTTCAAACAGCTCTGCCGAAACGTCTGCGATCTGTTTGGCCGCGCGGTCCCAGACGAGCCTGATGTGGCCGACGTGCTCGCCGAAGCGGCCCGTCTGGGCGATCAGCGTGTTGCCCACCCGTTCGCCATGCGGCAGCGTATGATGGGTATGTCCGCCGAGGATCACATCCAGTCCCTCGACCTCTTGCGCAAGCCGGCAATCGGTCGGGTAGCCGAGGTGAGACAGCAGGATGACGATATCGACAGAAGAACGCAAGGCGGCCACTTGCTCGCGCAAAACAGGCAGCGGCTCGCGGATTTCCCAGCCCATGTTCTGATAGGAGGAAAAAGGGATGGTCATGCCGAGCAAGGCGATGCGCAGCTCCCCAAACGTGTGGATCGCATACGGGACAGCCCAGGCCGGAGGGGCCATCGTCGCTCTGTCCAGCAGGTTGCCGACGATGACGGTGAAGCCGGCTTGCTCGTACATCGAATCGAGCTTGCTTTTCGGCAGCGTGATCCCCTCGTTGTTGCCAATCGTCGCGTACTGGTAGCCGCATCTGTTCAGGACGCTCACATTCGTTTTCCCGAAGCTCGCCTCCGAGCGGACGTCCATCCTGTCCATATGGTCCCCGATGTCGACGGTCAGCACATGCTCCTGCTGGCTCTCCCACTGCTCGCGGCGCGTTTTCAGGCAAGTCGCAATCTGCGGCATTTTTTCGAAATGGCTGTGCAAATCGTTGGTGTGCAGCAAATGCAAGGTACAGGTGTCCGCCACGACTTTCCCCTCCCTTTGTCTCTCTTCGTTATCCGATAACCGCTTTTATTATCATTTGTACCGCAATCGCCAAAATCAAGATGCGCAAAAACAGGACGATTGTGCGCCCTTTCAGCTTGCTCGCCACGATGGCGCCCAGCTTTCCGCCCGCCCATGCGCCTGGGGCAAGCATGGCGGCGTACAGCCAGTTCACATGGTCGTGGAAAATGTTCGTCACCGAGCCAACCACCGCCGAGAAAAAAATGACCAGCATGGAGGTAGCTGTGGCGATATGCGGAGGAAAACGGTACAGCAGCATCATCGCCGGAACCATCAGCACGCCGCCACCCACGCCGAACAGCGAGGACGTGATCCCGACAAAAAAGGCGATCGTAATGACGCTCCACCTGCTATATCCATACTCGTATTCCTTGCCTTCGTTGTCGACGAACTGCCGCTTCACTTCCCAGTTGATCTGGCGCGGCCGGAGTTTGTCCTTGACCATCAGGACCACGAACATGCACAACTGAAACAGGCCAAACAGCAGTGTAAAATCTTCTGTTGCTAGTAATGTATTAAGGTAGACACCCACGATAGCACCCGGTGCGCTGCCGATAAAAAAAAGCAGGGCACTCTGCATGTCGACCTTTTTTTGTTTGATGTACGAGATGGATGACGACAAGGCCGTCACCGCAATCACGAGCAAGGAAGTCGCAGCCGCCACCTGCGGAGGCATCGAACCCGGCTCATACCAGTTGGCGAAAAACATCAGCGCCGGCACAAAAAAGATGCCGCCGCCCAGCCCGGCGATACTGCCGATCACGCCAGCGACTACCCCAATTAGCAAAAACAACGCAGCGATAGCTACAAGCATGGCTACCCTTCTTTCTTCCTTTTAGAACAACTCCATCTGTCGAGGGTTCAAACCGCTCGGATCGAGTCCGAGCATGTCTGAAAACTGCTTGGCATTCGCTGCCGCATCGCCTCCAGAGTTATTGTTGAACAAAATGCAAACTTCATCCGCTTCCTGCTCGATCTTGCGAATGTGGACGAGCCACTCTGTCAGCTCCTGCTCGCTGTAGCGGTACAGGTAGCGCACGTCGCGCCAGTTTTGGCCTTCGCCCGGATCGCGCCACCCTGCTTTGTTGCGCCCGTGGAACCGGACAATCGCCAGAGCAGGATGCGTGACGGCTGGCACGATCGGGACCGAACCTGTTCCCACCTGCGGCTCGTCGCACAGGACGTGCACCGCATGGATCTGGCGCAAAAAGTCCAGTGTGCGCTCCGCAAAACACGCTTCAAACCAGCTCTGGTGGCGAAACTCCACGGCAAACGGATAAGCGGCCAGCGCCTGACGGCAAGCCTGGACGTACTGGACGTGCTCGCGCGTGCAATCGAACCACGGCGGAAACTGAAACAACAGCGCCTTCAGCTTGCCCGCCTCCACCAGCGGCTGGATGCTCTCTTCAAACTGCGCGAACAGCTCGCGGCGGTTGACAGGGGCATCCCCTCGCAGATGGCCGGTCATCGCTTGATGCGGCTTCACGATAAATCCAAAGCGGTCCGGCGTATCCCGGACCCACGACTCGTAATTGCGCTGTGGTAAAATGGCGTAGAAGGAGCTGTCCACCTCCACGATCGGAAAGTGGCTGGCGTAAACAGCCAGCTTGTCACGGCTCCGTACACCCTGGCCGTACAATGTGTCATGGTCGCCCCACCCGCAGACTCCCACATGTATCGTACTCATGGCACAAAAAACCTCCGGATTTTAATGGAATAGAGCAGAAGGAGGACGATTCCTCATGCAATCAACGGACTGGTTAGGTGAACCCTTTGCGTCTAAGGATAACAAAATATGTTTGGAGCGAAAAGTAGCGAAACGCCTCCTGTATGCTGCACAAGAGGCGTTTCCCTATGAATATTCTGCCCTGCTCGTTGGCAGAGGGGCAGCGATTACCGATTTCATTTCCATGCCGATCTCTTTGGACAAGCACGCCTTTTCCTGGGGTGGCCCTGCGTTTCTCCAGGCGGTTGGCGACATTCGCAAGCGCCATCTGCAATGGCTGGGCGTCCTGCACACCCATCCGCACACCGCTCCCATCCCTTCCGCGCGGGATGCGGCGGGCTGGCACTACCCATCGCTGTCCTACTGGATTGTCGGCCTGGCCGCGGATGTTCCCGATTGGCGCGTCTATCAATGGCAGGACGGCAGATTCGTTGCGCGCGACTACACGCTTACGGACGCAACAGAAGTGGCAGACACCTCGTCTGCCGACTCCGCGTCGTCTCCAAAAAACTCCTGATACAAGGCGATGACGGCGCGGTTCGCTTCGGCCGCTTTGACGCCGAACATCATGCTGACCTCAGACGAGCCTTGGTTAATCATCTCCAGGTTGATTTTCGCCGCCGCGAGCGCAGTCGTCGCTCTGGCGGTCGTGCCGACCGATTGACGCATGCCTTCCCCGACAATCATGACGAGCGCGAGGCTGTGCTGCACCGCGACATCATCGGCTTCCAACTCGCGGAAAATGCGCTCGATAATCCGCTTCTCCTTGTCTTCCGTCAGGTCTTTTTCGCGCAGGATGACGGAAATGTTGTCAATGCCAGAAGGGGTATGCTCGTAGGAAATGCCTTCCTCCTCGAAAATTTGCAACAGCTTGCGCCCAAAGCCGATCTCGCGGTTCATCAAAAACTTGCTGACGTAGATGCTGCAAAAGCCGCTGTCGCTGGCAATCCCCGACACCCGGTTTGTCGCGTAGGGCCGCTCGGCTACGATCATCGTTCCCGGCGCAGACGGGTTGTTTGTATTTTTGATGCAAACGGGAATGTCCGCCTGGTACGCCGGAATGAGCGCTTCCTCGTGAAAGACGCTGAAGCCCGAATAGGACAGCTCGCGCATCTCGCGGTACGTGATTTCTTTCACTTTTCGCGGATTGGCGATCAGATTGGGGTTGACGACGTACACCGAATCTACGTCGGTGAAGTTTTCGTACACGTCCGCAGTCACCGCCGCAGCGAGAATCGAGCCGGTAATATCCGAGCCTCCACGCGAAAACGTCACCAGCTCCCCGCTCGCCGCATAGCCGAAAAAGCCCGGAAAGACCGTAATCCCCTTTCTCTCCCGCAGCGCGGCAAGCTGCTCGTACGCCTCCGGCAAGACGTGGGCGTTGCCCGCTTCATCTGTCACCAGCATTCCGGCGTCTTTCGGATTCACATAGCTGGCCTCTTCGCCCAGGCTCCGCAAGTAGTGCGCCACGATCTTCGCGCACGTATCTTCTCCTGCGGCTTTGACCGCGTCCATAAACCGTTCAGCCGACAGCCCCTTTCGGTTGCTCAGCACCGCATCAAGCTCGCTTTCCAGTTGCTGCCCGGCTTCCTCTCCCAGTCCCAGCTCCGCCACGATCTCCCGATAGCGCTCAAAAACAGCCTGTTTTTCCGCGTCCGCCTGTCCGTCCTGCAAAAAACGGGTGGCGTAGCGAATCAACAGGTCGGTTACTTTCGTGTCGTCCTTATGTCTTTTGCCAGGTGCCGAAACGACGACAATCCGCCGCTTTCGATCAGCCAAAACGATGCTGCATACTTTTTTTATTTGCTCGGCATTCGCCAGGGAAGTGCCACCAAATTTTGCTACTTTCATCTCTACTCCTCCATCTATCCGCTCTTGTCCGTTCTTTTTCGTTCAGGAAGTCTGTTACTAGCTTAATGTATCCACCCAAAAAGCACAAGTGTCTTTTCCATGAGGACTGAAAAGAATATTCCCGAACGGTTGGCGCATAGTAACGGGAGATAGATTCAATGAGAGGTGCCACCGATGAAAAAACATATGCGCTTTTGGCTCATCACCTGTGCCGTTTTGCTCGTTACTTCCTATAACCAGTCCGCTTTGGCGCTGCGTGAAAAAAATCGCGAATACTACGAGACGCGCGGCGAAATCGTCTGGGAGGTGCCGACAAACAGCAAGGTGATCGCCCTCACCTTTGACGACGGCCCCGACCCGAGGTACACCCCGGAGATCGCTGCCCTGTTGAAAAAGTATGAGGCAAAATCGACGTTTTTCGTAGTCGGCTCGCGCGTCAGCCAATACCCGGAATTGGTTCGCTCGCTCGCCCAGGATCAGCACGAGATCGCGAATCACACCTTCAACCACCCCGACATTCGCAAGCTCACTCCCGAACGGCTGCGCGACGAGGTAGAAAAAACGCAGGAGGCGATTTTCTCCGCAACCGGAGTCAGGCCTCCACTGTTCCGTCCGCCTGGGGGATACTACAGCGAGTCTGTCGTCCATACCGCGAAGCAGGCCGGCTTTTTGATTGTCATGTGGTCGTGGCACCAGGATACGCGCGACTGGACAGACCCCGGCGTCAAAAAAATCGTCGACAAGGTGCTGGGCAACGCCCGCAATGGCGACATCGTCCTGTTCCACGACTACGGCGGAAACCGGAAGCAGACCGTACAGGCGCTGGAACAGATTTTGCCCGAGCTGCAAAAACGCGGCTACCGCTTCGTGACCGTCAGTGAGCTGATGAAGCACTCCGGCAACTTGAAGCAGGTGGACAGGGCCGATTAAAAACAGCAATCCCCCTTGTAAGCGAAGGGGGATTTTTGCGATGCGTTTTGATGCATTTTGATGTGGCTCTCTATGCTTGGGTTATGCCTTGGTTTCTATGCTTGATGATCCGTCGGTTTGGCTGCTTGCGCCTTGTCTTCTGCGGCTTTTCCCGCCAGCAGGTTAGAGACGGATGGAGCGGATGGCTGGCCAGGAGCGGCAGCAGGATTGGCTGGGGCAGAGCCGCCCTTTTGCATGAAATCGCTAATCATTTTGTTCATGTCTAGACCGGAGACGTCTTTCAGCATCTCTGGCAGTTGCGCCATCAGCTTGGTGACGTTGCCGCTCAGCCGGTTGACGCCGTCGCCCTGGCCGCCGCCTGCATCCACAATCGTCACCTTGTCGATCGCTTTCATCGGCTCGGCAATTTTCGCAGCCAGCTCAGGCAGCATCTTGGCGATAATGTCCAGGACGGCCGCATGCCCGAACTTTTCGAATGCTTCCGCCAGCTTTTCCTTCCCTTCCGCTTCGGCTTCCAGCTTGAGACGGGTAACTTCCGCTTCGGCGCTTCCTCGCGCCTTTTCGGCTTCCGCGATCGCCAGACCTTCGAGTCGCTTCTGTTCCGCCATCGCTTTTGCCTCTGCCTCGATCCGGTACTTGAGCGCATCCGCTTCTTTCAGCTTTTTCGCCTTTTCCGCTTCTGCCGCCTGCTCCACCGAGTAGCGGTCCGCATCGGCTTTTTTCTTCACTTCCGCGTCATATTGCCGCTCGCGGCGCAAAATTTCTTTTTCCTCCAGCTCGATCTCTTTTTGCTTGCGCACGAGATCAATCTTCATTTCCTCTTCCGTTACCTGCTGTTTGGCGACAGCCTCCTGCAGCTTGTAGGCTTGGTCCGCACTGGCACGCGCTTTGTCCTGCTCCTGCTTGAAGGCGGCCACCTTCAATTCTTTTTCTTTTTCCGCTTCGGCGATGTTCGTTTCCTTCAACAGCTCGGCCTTGCGCGCTTCTTCCTCCGCCTGGGCCTGTCTGATCCGCGCTTCCTTGTCTGCGTCGGCCTGGGAAATCGTCGCGTCCCGCTTCACGGCCGCGATCTGCGGAATCCCCAACGCCGCCAGGTAGCCGTTTTTGTCGCGAACATCCTTGATCGTGAAGCTGACGACGGACAGTCCCATTTTTTTCAGGTCCTTCGCCGCGACCGACTGAACCTCCTGGGCAAAGCGCTCACGGTTTTTGTAAATTTCCTCTACGGTCATGCTGCCGAGAATCGCACGCAGGTAGCCTTCCAGCACCTCCTGCGCCTCTGCGCGGAGCGCTTCGTCTTTTTTGCCCATAAACTGCTCGGCTGCGGTGGCAATATCCTCAATGGAGCCGCCTACCTTGATGATCGCCACGCCGTCCGCCATGACGGGTACGCCCTGCTCGGTGTAAACCTCCGGAGTGGACACATCGAGCTTATGAGACAGAAGACTCAAAAAATTGGCCTGTTGAAAAATCGGAAGAATAAACGCGCCGCCCCCGCGGACGATCTTCATCTTGCGGCCGGATTCGTCGCTCAGCACGTTTTTCGTGCCCAGGTAGCTTCCCGTCACGATCATGGCTTCATCGGCGCCAACCGTTTTATACCGCGCCCAAAACGCGATACCTAACACGAGAAAGACTGCGACGACGACACCGACCGTTGTCAAAATGCCAGGTTCAAACATGTTCGCTCAGCTCCTTTTTATGAGTCAGTAGAGAAAGGGATTACGTACAGGACATGGTCGCGCACTTCGACCACCACGACACGGGTTCCTTGCGGGATGCTTTTTCCTTCCAGACTGGCTGCCATGTGGTAGGTCGTCCCGCTAATCATGGGCAGCAACACTTCGCCCAAGCCTTCTGCCGGAATCGTCGTCCCTACCTCGCCAAGCTTTCCGCCTAGCTGGGCCATCGAATAGCCCGTCGAGTTTTCCGCCTTGCTCATCGGCTTCACCCAGAGGAAGTACGCGAAGACCGCAAGCCCCGCCCCAATGACCACGGCCAAAGCAAACACGACCAGATCAGACAAGGAGGTAAACCGGGACATAATATACCCGGCGCCGCCAAAAGCGGTGAGGCCGCTTACAAAAGTGATTGGCTGAAACAGCGGCAGATGAAGCTGGTCGAGCCAATCCGAGACCGTATCGCCGAATAAAAGCGATATGACGGTATAAATAATGCCACTCACAAGGCAAACCATGTAGACGGTTTCAAGCACGTCCATATCCTGTCACTCCTTTCAAAAAATGCTTCTATTTTTCATACGAGCCAGCCGGGAAAAGGTTGCGTAAATAAGGAAAATCCTCCCTGGCAAACAGAGAGGATTTCCGTTGTTTATCCGAAAAACGTTTGAAAAAGCAAATACAGGTTCAGCCCCATGATGACTGTGGCCACGATCCAGGCCAGCCATTTCAGCCATCCGGCGTTGGCAAACTCGCCCATCTTCGCCTTGTCGCTAGTGAACTGGACCAGCGGCACAACAGCGAAGGACAACTGCAAGGAGAGGATGACCTGGCTCAAAATCAGCAAGTCAGTGGCCCCGCTCTCGCCGTACAGCGCGGTGACAATGACGGCTGGCACAATCGCGATCAGGCGGGTAATCAGCCTGCGCAGCCAAGGCGTAATCCGCAAGTTCAAAAAACCTTCCATGACGATCTGTCCGGCGAGTGTCCCGGTCAAGGTCGAGTTCATGCCCGCCGCAAGCAGCGCGACGCCGAACAAAATGCTTCCGAGCGTAGTTCCGAGCAACGGCGCCAGCAAATGGTATGCATCGGCAATATCGGCCACGTCCGTCATGCCTGCCTTGTGAAAGGTCGCGGACGACAAGATCAAAATCGCGGCGTTAATCGCCATCGCGAACACAAGGGCAATCGTCGAATCGAGCGTCGCGTATTTGATCGCTTCTTTTTTCCCCAATGTCGTCTGTTCGTACTGGCGCGTCTGGACGATGGACGAGTGCAGATACAGGTTGTGCGGCATGACCGTCGCTCCCAAAATCCCGATGGCGATGTAGAGCATCTCCGGATTTTTCACGATCTCGGCCGTCGGGATAAAGCCCCCGAAAATGCCTGCGATATCCGGCTGCGACCAAATCATCTCAAACGCAAAGCAGGCGCCAATCGTCACAATCAGGGCGATTACGAGCGATTCGATGTAGCGAAAGCCTTTGTTTTGCAAAAACAGCACGATCATCACGTCGAGAGCTGTAATGAGCACCCCGTACACGAGCGGAATCCCGAAGAGCAGGTTGAGCGCGATCGCGGCGCCGATGACTTCCGCGAGGTCGCACGCCGCAATGGCAAGCTCGCACAGCACCCACAGCCCCATGGCGACAGGCTTGCTGTAGTGATCGCGGCACGCCTGGGCCAAGTCCCGTCCGGTCACAATCCCCAACTTGCCGGCCAATGCCTGCAGCAAGATCGCCATCAGGTTGGACAGCAGGATGACCGACAGCAGCGAATAGCCGAAAAGCGAGCCGCCTGCAATGTCCGTCGCCCAGTTTCCCGGGTCCATGTAGCCGACTGCCACGAGATAGCCCGGGCCGGCAAAAGCAAGGAACTTGCGAATCCAGGAGCCTTTGGCCGGGATTTTCATGGAGCGGTGGACCTCCGGCAGCGATGGCGCAGCAGCCTCTTTTCTCCAGCCTTGCTGATTTTGGGCCGCTTCGCTCGAATTTGATCTGGTTAGCATATGTCCTCACCCCAATTTGTGCATCAAGTCACTTTTTTTGCCCGAAGGCAACTTTTCGACAAAAAAATATAGGCACGAGCCTTCGACGCAAATATTTACCTAGCAAATTATATTTCTCATTATACTCCGATCGTGGCCTTTTGCAATGGCTGCGGTTCATTTCTGCTTGCGTCTTTTTTCTTCTTCTGCATATATTTGGGCGCTTGTTAAAACACTACTCGTATTCCTTTTCAGGAGGTTTTGCTTTGAATTGGGAACAAGAAATCACAGAGAAAATGAATGGCAGCTTTGATTATGTAAAGCGGCAGCTACAGTGCGGGGAAAATGACTACAGCTTATTTTTTTAGAGTGCTTGGTCGATAGCAACTATATTCAGGATAAAATTGTGGAAAAACTGGCGGTTCCGGATTGCCCGTTTCCTTTTCGCTCTTTGGAAACAGCCCAGGAGGCCATAGAAGCGGTTTTATACGGCAATGTCGCGATCTACAGTCGTGCAGATCAAAAATGGTATCGGGCAAGCGGAACCGGGATGGAGCAGCGCAGCGTGCAAGAGTTGGAAAATGAAAGTACGCTCCGTGGCCCTCGTGACGCATTCGTGGAATCGTTGAGCACCAACCTTTCGCTCGTCCGGCGCAGATACCCGGAACTGAAAGTGGACATTCGGCAAATCGGCAGGCGAACGAAAACAAAAGTCGCGCTCCTGTACATAAACGGCATCGTCAACCCGGTCATTCTCGATGAAGTGAAAACCCGTCTCTCGACCATGGATATCGACGGGGTGCTGGACAACGGAACAGTGGAGCAGTGGATTGAGGATAGCTGGTACACTCCTTTTCCGCAGACGCAATACTCGGAGAATCCGGCGCGAGTCTTGCACATGCTGCTGGAGGGGCGCATTGCCATCATGGTAGACGGCACCCCGTTTGTGCTGATCGTCCCTGTCACATTTTCGATGCTGTTTCAGGCGCCCGACGATTATTACGAACGGTGGATGATCGGCTCGGCCATCCGCCTCGTCCGCATTTTCGGAGCCAGTATCGCTCTCATTTTGCCTTCCTTGTACATTGCGCTTATTTCCTACCACCCGGGAATGATCCCGACCCAGCTTGCGCTCACCATCTCTTCCGCCAGAGCGGAAGTGCCGTTTCCTTCACTTATGGAGGCATTCTTCATGGAGGTAACGTTGGAAATGTTGTGGGAAGCCGGGCTGCGTTTGCCTAAGATCATGGGCCAGACGATCGGCATCGTCGGCGGTCTCGTCATCGGACAAGCTGCCGTAGAAGCAGGCATCGTCAGCCCTGTGCAGGGGGCGCGATCCTGAAAGGAGATCGTCTCATCGGCTGGCTGAGCGATCAGGAAGTAAAAACGCTCCGCTGGATTAACGGAACGTTTTTGGCAGGCGATGAAGTGATCGTCAAGCAACTGGACAAAGACAAGAGGCCCCATTTCATTACGATGGAAGTAAAGGGCGCCCGCTCTACCGTCAAAACATCGGTCGAAAACGGGAAGCCGGTAATTACGCTGTTGATTCGCGGCGAGGGCAACGTGGCCGAAAACAGCTTCGACCATCGCCCTACCCTGGAAAAATCAGGAAGAAAGAAGGGCAAATTAACCACACGCTCAAGCATCGGGCGGAAAATCTGATTGCCATGATGCAAAAAAAATACGCGACCGACATCTTCGGCTTTGGCGAAGAATTTCGCAGGCATCAGTACGCTTACTGGAAAGCGCACAAAGACGAGTGGGATGACTTGTTCGCGCAGGCGGAAATCCGCGTACATGTGCAAACGTACCTCCGCCGCTTCGGCCAATGCAAATAACGATCATATGGGCGATAATCACGACCCCTGACAAGATGATGAGCGCGTAGCCTCCCCCTTTTGCGAAGGCCGCATCGCGGGTCAGTTGCCGATTGCGGTAGGCGATATAGTAGCGAAAACGCAGGATCAGTCCGATTACCAAAGCAGAAGCGCCAAATAATACGAGGTCAGGGATTCGATAAAACCGATGATGAGCGAAAATCCCATGGAACTCCCCCTTTTCCATACCGGTGTGATTTTCCTAGTATGGTCCAGGGAAGCGCTCCTTAACGCCTGCTTGTTTGCAGCACTTTTTTCAGGCGGCGAATCCCTTCCTCGATCTTTTCCGCGTCCTCCCACGAATAGGTCAGCCTCAGCCAGCCTGGCTCGGCGCCGTACACGCCGCCCGGTGTAAAGACGACTCCTTCTCTGATCGCCGCATCCAGCAGCTCTTTTTCCTCGATCGGTTCGTGCAGTCGGCACCAGATGTGATAGCTCCCGCCTGGCCTGTTCCATGCCGCAAACTGTTTGATTTCGGTTTCGAGTACGGTGTGCATCGCTTTTTGCTGCTGCAGCAAGTAGGCCGATAGCTTTTGCAACTGGTCGCGCCAGCATGCTTCCTGCAAAAAATGCCGCGCCAACTGCTGGGAAATGCTGCTCGTGCCGAAATCCATCTGCTGCTTGGCATCGGCCAGCCGCTCCACCACAGAGCGCGGCCCGACGAGCCAGCCGATGCGCAGCCCGGGCGCGATCGTCTTCGACAAACTGTTTACATACAGCACGTTGCCGGACTGGTCGATTGCCTTGATTGGCTTGGGAGGCCGGGGTTGGCCCGCCAGCGTAAGCGCCCCGTAGGCGTCGTCCTCCACCAGCGGAATCCGCTGCTCCTGGCATACGGCCAGAAGCTGCGCTCTCCTGGCTTCGCTCATCACGATCCCGGTCGGATTGTGATAGGTCGGGTTGACAAACACCATACGAATGCGCTGCTCGCGGTGCAGCGCCGAAACCGCCTCTGTGATGATGCCCTGCTCATCTTGCGGCAGGCGATACAGGCGCAAGCCCGCGGAGCTGAACAGCGGAAGCGAATACGAGTAAGAAGGCCCCTCCATGGCAATGGCATCTCCCGGATTCAGCAGGCATTGCGAAATCAGGTGCAGTGCCTGCTGCCCACCCGAGGTCACCAAAATCTCTTCGCTCGATGCCTCGATCCCGTAGTTCTCCGCCAAATGCGCCACCAGCACCTCGCGCAGCGCCGGGTCGCCTTTTGGCTGGGCGTATCCAAGCTCCAGGTTCATGTGCTGTAGCCCACCCAATTTTTCTGCGGACAGCGACGGGATCATCGAACTGTGCAACTCTGCTTTTGCCAGATTGATAATCCCCTCGTCCAGACACGCTTCCTGGATGCGCTTCGCCAGCGGATAGGCAGGCAAAAACGCCCCGCCATTTGTGTACTTGTACCAATTCGGCATCTGCCGGACTCCCCACAAATGGCGGCTTACCCATGTCCCGCTCCCTTGCCACGATTGCAGCAGCCCCATCGCGCGCAACTCCTCATAGGCCGCCGACACCGTCCCGCGATTGACGCCGTATCGCCTCGCCAATACCCGCTCGGGAGGCAGGGACGCCCCGGGCGGCAGCTCGCCGGAAACGATTTGCTGCTCCAGTCTCTTCGTAATTTGCTGATACACCGGGGCTCCCGCATGTTTGTCAGGCTTCCATTCCATCCTCCTACGCCTCCCCCCATGTCTTTGTGCCACTGCTTCGACAAATTGGCTTACTCCTCCTGCCGCCAATTGGCTCTACCGTTCCTGACTGTCCTCCACTAAGCTGGAAAAACAGTTCGCATTTTTTACAAGCAAAGGACGGGATACAGATGAAAGCAGGAGGTTCGCTGGGGAGAGCTGGCTGGATGCGGAATGTGGCGGGTGTGGGGGCTCGGGCAGTGATGGATGATGGCGAGTTGTTGAAAATGAGTGCGCTGGCGCAGTCGAGCGGTGACTCGATATGGAACAGTCGACTGCCCGCACAACTGAGTGGCAAGTCGGCAGCGGACAGAGGTGTGCAGGGACAGTCAAACAGCGACACGATGCTACCAAGCACGAGCACATGCCCGCCATCCAAACCACCAATTCCAGGCAACAGCATGCCCCCCGAAAAAGCAGGCTTGCTCTACGGCTTGCTCGGAGTGTGCAGCTTCAGCTTGACCTTGCCCGCGACAAAAGTCGTCGTCACCACCCTATCGCCCGTGTCAGCCGGCCTCGGCCGCGCACTCATTGCCGCGCTGCTCGCCGCCCTCGTTCTTTGGCTGAAACGCGTTCCGCTGCCAACCTGGGCACAGCTCAAGCAGCTAGTCCTCGTCTCGGCAGGGGTCGTCATCGGCTTTCCGTTTTTCTCCTCGTGGGCGATGGAGCGCGTCCCCGCCACCCACGGGGCGGTCATTATCGCCCTGCTGCCGCTTGCGACCGCAGGAGCCGCCGCCTTTTTTTCCGGAGAGCGCCCTGCGAAAATGTACTGGATCTCCAGCGGCGTCGCCTGCCTGACGATTATCGGCTACGCCGTCTTCTCCGGCTTCAGCGCCCTGCAATGGGCCGACCTCGCCCTGCTCGGCGCCGTCATCTCCGCTGCAGTCGGCTATGCAGTTGGCGGACAGCTTTCCAAAACAATGGGCGGCTGGCAAGTCATCAGTTGGTCGTTGCTCATCGCCTTTCCATTTCTCGTCGTGCCCATCGCCGGGCCGCTGCTTGAGCAATTGCAGCACGCCACCTGGACCGTTTGGGCAGGCTTCGGCTACATCAGCGTCGTCAGCATGTTCCTCGGCTTTTTTGCCTGGTACCACGGACTGGCGCTGGGCGGAGTTGCGCGAGTCAGCCAGACCCAGTACTTGCAGCCGTTTCTCTCAATCCTCGCCGCCTGGCTGCTCCTCTCCGAGCCGTTCACGCCGGGAGCCGTGCTGGCCGCCGTCATCGTCGTTTTCGCCGTTGCCAGAGGGAAAAATGCGTCCATACAGCAAAAGCAAAAAGCGCCGTCGACTAACGGCAAAACGGCGAATAACAAGTAGCTTCCGGTCAGACGGGGCGGGGCGCACAAGCAGCTCCTCGGCGAGAACCCGGGAAACAACGAAAAGCACCGTCCCGCTTTTGCAGGACGGTGCTCACGCGTCTTTTCGTTCAATTGGTCTGATCCAGCATGTTCCCCATATACCCCGGACGATAAACCGGGTCGCTCAACGCTTGCAAAACCTGGTCAGGCCGCGCGCTATGGTACTGCGGCAGCGCCCGCCACTCCTCCAGCGTCACCCAGCCAGCCCAGTCGATTTCCTCATCCTCCAGCCCACCGGGGATTGGCGTCGTCTCCTCGCCAACCAGTTTGGCCAGCACGGCAATCCCTACGGTGTGCTTTCCGTTGCCTTCCTGGTCAATCCGGTCATCCACCCACAGCAGACGCTCCATTTCGACGAGCAATCCCGTTTCTTCCCACACTTCTCTTCTCGTCGCATCTGGTATCGCTTCCAAATACTCCACGTTTCCGCCCGGCAAACTGTAAAAAATCCCTTTCTTGCTCTTTTCCCGGATCACCAAAATTTTGCCTTCATGCCAAACCACTACGGTCACTCTCAACCGAATCTCTTTCATCCCGCTCGCTCCCTTCTCAGATGGCAGGGGGACGCAATACATGCAGGGAATCGACACCAACGTCCGCAAACCGTTCCTGCAGTGCATCCAGTCCAAAGCTCTCTACATACCGGGCTTCCGATTCCGCAATCGCATGCAGCATCATAAACCGGATTACATCCGTACCGTTTGTATAATATTCAAAGCCGACTTCCTCAAAAAAGGCTGGAGTAAGAACCGCGTGATTCAGCACAGAGCCCTCCACAATAGCGTCGGCAAGCATAAACACATCTCCTGCCTGCACGCGCGTCCGCTCTTTTTCCCACTGACGAATCACCTGCGAAGCGATCGTTGCGAGGTGCGCAATCATTTCCTTTTGAAAGCGGTAGGAATACAGCATACATTCGCTCGCTCCCGTTTTGTGCAGCTCCAGCGTAACGTATGTCCACCATCCGCGCCTGCGCGACGCCGGATAGACGCCAATCAGCACATCCGCCTCTTCCGCCTGATACAGCTCTCCCCGGCTCCCCCAAAAACGCTCGCAATGTTGCATCAGTTGCCCTGTTACTAGCATATGTATATCCCCGCTTCAACAAGAAAAAAATGTGCGGTTCCCCAGGCGAAAACTTGGCTTCGCCAGTCTTTTTGCCCGGACCTCCGCTGTCTTTCTCCGTTGCCTTTATGTCGAGATGGATTTTTCTCAAGCGTGATCGCCCCAAAAAAGCATGCCCGTAAAAGTAAGCATACTTTGCGTGCGTGTCTTATTGGCGATGCAGCGTGTTCAACCATACTTATTTATTTTAGCACTGCCCCAAAGGAATGTACAAGCCAAGCGCTGGTGCTGCCCTCGGTCAAGCAAGTGTCTCCCGCAAAAAGACATGCTCACGGAGGGATGCCTTCCTCGGATGACCTGCTTTTTGGTTTGTCTTTAGATTCTTGTTTAGGTTCGCTTTTTTTGTTCGGTTTCTGGCCCTTTTCGACGCTTCCGAAGCGTTTTTCCCGGACTTTTTTCAACCAATTAGCAAACCATTCTCAAAATCCCTTCATTCTCCCATGAATTTTCTGATAGAATTTGAATAGTGTTTACCAAAACATATCAGACAAGCAGACAAGAAAAAGGGGTCGTCAACATAGTTACAGTAGAACAGAAGTGGAGAGAATTACTGGAGTTTTACGCTTTGACAGAGGCGGATTTGGATCTGTTAGCCAGTCAGAAGGGGTTTTTTCAGGCTCACTTGCACGAAATCGTGGACTGTTTTTACGAGGAGCTGGAGCGGCATTCGCACCTGCGGCAACTGATTCACGCCAATGCCGCGGTAGACAGATTGAAAAGCATGCAGTACGACTACATCGAAACATTGGCGAGCCATGTCATTGACGAAAGTTATATCGCCAGCCGTCAACGCATCGGCTCGACGCATGCCCGGATCGGTTTGTCTGCCTCCTGGTTTTTGGGAGGCTATTCTCTTTATTTGCGGCTATTTGCAGAACGGCTGCACGCCCTCCCCGATCCAGACGCCTTTTACCAGGCGCTGTCCAAAAGGGTGTTTTTCGACTCCGCTATCATTTTGGAGCAGTACATCGGGGAAACGATGCGCGAAAACGCCGCCTACCGCAACAACATGGAGCAAATGGCCGCCGAACTGGCAACGACTACCCAAGCCGCGCTGCAAATCTCCTCCGTCTTCGCCCAATCCGCCACCACGCTAGCGGAATACAATGAGAAAATCGTCCAATCGATGCGCGTGCTCAAGCAGCAAAACGAAGAAATCGAAAGCTTAAGCCGCTTCGTCTCCGACGTATCTGCCCAAACCAACCTGCTCGGCCTGAATGCCGCCATCGAAGCTGCCAGAGCCGGAGAGCACGGCCGCGGCTTCGGCGTCGTCGCCGACGAGGTGCGCAAGCTCGCCGACAAGTCCAACGCTTCTTCCAAAGAAATCAACCAATCGCTATCCAGCATCAATCAGCAACTGCATAAGATCGAGGAGCAAGTCACGCTTTTCTCCCAGTCCGCCGACCAACTGGATTCATCCTCGGAGCAATTATTATCAATTATTCAAACGCTGGATGAGCTGTGCAGCCGGTTGCAGGGCAGGGGGTAGTGTTGTTTCGATGGGAGAGCGCCAGGAGGGGGGCATAACGCGCCTTCTTCTTGGCGCTTTTTTTGGTAAGGGGCTGTCCTTGCGAAGGAAGTGGCAGCAACATACTCTCGCATATTCGGGGTTTTAAAGTCAGACTTTAAAACTCTGATCTCGGTGGGCAACAGTTGAAAAAAGGACCGTTTAGTTTTGCTTCCGCCATCTGTGGTCAAACGGTGGCGACTGTTTCACTGACAAGACAGCGATTCCGTTCCTCCTTGAAAAGCTATATTTTTCGATATTGAACCAAGTTTAAATTACTTAGGACGTGTCTGAAAACTAAAGAAAATGTGGTATGATTTAGGAAAAACGAATGGAGCAACGAGCATGATTCAAAG
>NZ_JBYSWV010000030.1:0-63929 GCF_058781555.1 Brevibacillus sp. FW306-2-1A-C05A | reverse complement strand
GGTTGATAGGTTCGGTGTGGAAGCGCGGCAACGCGTGGAGCTGACGAATACTAATCGGTCGAGGACTTATCCACACACTCTTAGCAAACATGCAGATCCAGTTTTCAGGGAATGAAATAAGCCTCTTTACCTCACAATGGGTAAGGAGGCTTTTGTTTTTACACGACCAGACAGGCTTCGTGCTTCACAATTGCTAGTGAATTTTTTGTCGACAAGTTAGGCCGAATGACCGACAAGTTCCCTCTTGCAGAGCGGTCTCGGGGTAGACTAACATGATAAGGTACCCGATCCAGGCGTTGGAGTAGGCGAGGCAAGGTTATGAAGG
Source organism: Brevibacillus sp. FW306-2-1A-C05A (assembly GCF_058781555.1). Taxonomy (NCBI): domain Bacteria; kingdom Bacillati; phylum Bacillota; class Bacilli; order Caryophanales; family Paenibacillaceae; genus Brevibacillus; species Brevibacillus sp. FW306-2-1A-C05A. The sequence goes on along the minus strand of NZ_JBYSWV010000030.1, from coordinate 63,604 downwards.
AGAATAGGCATGAAAAAAATTCTAATCTTTTCCGCTTCCATCGGTAACGGTCATAATCAGGCAGCGAGAGCGATGCAGGAAAGCCTGGCTGAGAATGGTTGCACCTCCATGATAATTGATACGTTGGAATATATCAGTCCTACATTTCACAAGATTTTGTTGGAAAGTTACATGAACCTGCTGAGATTGTCGCCGAAAATGTGGGGGAGAATTTACCATAACACCGAAAAAAGCCGTTTTTTTGATATGAACGTCCTGATGAACAAGCTGTTGGCAAACAAGCTGAAAAAGCTGATTAACAGCGTTCAACCGGATGCCTTTATTGCTACGCATCCTTTTGCCAGTTGCATGCTGTCTGTGCTGAAGGGCAGAAATGACTGGACGGAACCGATCTACACGATCATTACCGACTATACGATCCATCCCTCATGGATTAATCATCACATCAATTATTACTTCATTGGACATGAACAGTTGTACTATCTGGTCGACATTTACCGACAAGATCACCAGAAATTCATTCCGATGGGGATTCCGATCATGCGCAAGTTCCGCATGCCGCTTGATGCCAATGAGATCAAGCAAAGGCTTGGACTCGCGCCAGAGCAAAAATGCATCCTTCTCTCCGGGGGAGGTCTCGGCCTCGGTTCGATGGAAAAAGTTCTCGATGGACTGGAAGCCATCAACCTTCCGCTGAAAACATTTGTCATGACCGGAACCAATGAAAAGCTGTACAAAAAAGTGACGAATAAAACGTACCGTCATGAGGTAGTCCCCCTCAAATTCATTAACAACTTCCATGAGTATTTGGAGGTTGCCGATTTGATCGTCACCAAATCCGGCGGACTGACATCTGCCGAAGTGATGAGCAAGAGGGTGCCCATGATTATTTACAACCCGCTGCCAGGACAGGAAGAGAGAAACAGCCACTTCCTGCTAAACAACGGCTGCGCCGTACACGCCAATTTGTCCGAGCAGCTCATTTACTTTATCGATGAATTGTTGCACAGTCCGTCAAAAGTTGACTACATGCGACGGATGGGGCAAAAAATATCAAAGCCGGATGCCGCCCAGCGCATCGCAGAATTTATTTTGGATGATATGAGTATGCTGCAAGCAACCACTAACGAAAGTTCGTAGAACGGGCTAACAGGAGGAAGCGCATGAGTATGCCGTTTGCCATTTTCTTTGATATGGATGGCACATTGCTGCAGACGGAGAAGTTGTCGACGCCCGCTTTTTTGCGGACATTTGAGCGATTGAGAGAAAAAGGCTTGTGGGCAGGCGAGACGCCAAGCGAGGAAGAGTTGGTCAACGTGCTCGGACTGACTGTCGAGCAGGTCTGGAAAAAGCTTTTGCCAGGCGCAAATGAAGAAGCTGTCCGCGCGGCGGATGCTTTTTTGCTGGAAAACGAAATTGCTTTGCTCAAAGAAAAAGTGACCGATTTGTACTCTGGCGTGAGGGAGACGTTGGAACAGCTCCACGCCAAGGGGATTCCGCTGTTTGTCGCGAGCAACGGACAGAAGGAGTACATTGAAGCCATCTGCCAGGAGTATGCACTCAATCCGTTGCTGACGGATTTGTACTCGGCGGGACGGTTCCGCACGCGCTCCAAAGTGGATCTGGTAGCCAAGCTCATCGCCGACTACCAGGTAGAACAGGCGGTCATGGTAGGCGACCGCCATTCCGATGTAGAGGCAGGAGTAAAAAACGGCCTGTTTACCATCGGATGTGACTTCGGCTTCGCCAAGCCAGGAGAACTGGACGGGGCAAATGTCGTCATTACGCAGTTTCCGCAATTACTGGATCATTTGCCGGCAATCGACACCAAATCGCAAAGACTGACATAAACCATTCCTTTAGAGGAGTGGTTTTTTCTGTATAAAACATAAAACGCTTCGACAATTCATGAGCCGAGACGTGCCGCTTGCCGTCGACAAAACGGTCGTGCCGTTACTGTTTTGGATGGTTTCAAGCGCCCGCCTTTTGCCCACACTAGAAAGTGTATCGATCACTTGCAAGCGCGTCGCAAACCCATTATAATTAAAGTCAAAGATAGTCAAAGTCAGTAGCAAGCACATACACATATGGAATAGGAGGCGATGACTTGCGTAACATCTCGGACATCATTGAACAACACTTAAAAGGCATTTTGACACAAAGTCCCAATGGCTCGATCGAGATCCAGCGTAGTGAGCTTGCCGACTTATTTCAATGTGTGCCGTCTCAAATCAACTACGTCATCAATACGCGATTTACGGTACAAAAAGGGTACATTGTAGAGAGCAAGCGTGGGGGCGGCGGCTATATCCGCATTCGCAAGGTGCAGATTGTGAGCAAGGCGCGATTGCAGGAATTGCTGACCGAAGAGCTGATTGGCGAAAGCATCTCGCAGAGTGTAGGGAACGCGATTGTAGAGAGGCTGCAGGAAGAAGGTTTGGTCAACGCCAAAGAAGCAGCCTTGATGAAAATCGCCACCTCCCGAAATGTTTTGACTCTGGAGTCTGAATTACGGGATCGTTTGCGGGCAAATATATTAAAGCAGATGATTGCGGCTATCTTGTTGAAGTAAATGAAGCATGTGTTAGGGGGTAGGATGTAATGAACTGTGAGGAATGCGGAAAACGACCGGCGACACTGCATTTGACGAAAATCGTCAATGGTGAAAAAACCGAATACCATATTTGTGAGCATTGCGCTTCCGAAAAAGGGGACGTCTTTACCGGATTTCACAACTTCAGCATCAACAATCTCCTGTCAGGACTGTTAAAATTTGATCCCATGCAAAAAAACGGACGCGAGCCTGCGCCCAGCAAGCCGCTCCGCTGCGAAACATGCGGACTCACGTATGCCCAGTTCAGCAAAAGCGGCCGATTTGGCTGCAGCGATTGCTACACCTTCCTGGGTGACCGGCTCGATCCGTTGTTCCGCCGCATTCACGGCAATACGCAGCATAGCGGCAAGGTTCCGGAACGCACAGGCGGGCAGTTGAAAATCCGCAAAGAGCTGGAGCAGCTAAAACGTGCGCTGCAAAACCACGTCGCCAGCGAAGAGTTTGAAAAAGCGGCTGAAATGCGCGACCGAATCCGTGCGCTGGAACAAAAAATCGCTCAATCGTAACAAGGGGAGGTAAGCTGGTCATGTCACAAAAGCAGTTTATGCAAAACCCGTGGAGCAATTGGATGAAAGGAGAAGGTCCTGATTCCGATATCGTCATCAGCACACGGCTGCGCATCGCCCGAAACCTGCGCCAGCACCCTTTTCCGTTATTGGCAACCGACTCGCAAGGCGAGGAAGTCGTCAGAAAGGTAACGGAAGTGAGCGAATCGGAGGCCATGCGCAAGCGCCAGCCGCTGCAGGTTCTCCATATGGACCAGATCAATCCGCTGGAAAAACGGGTGCTGGTGGAAAAGCATCTCATCAGTCCGCACTTGGCGGAGGAATCGAGAAAAGGCGCTGTGCTCCTGAGTCCTGACGAGTCTGTCAGCATTATGGTGAACGAAGAGGACCACATTCGGATTCAGGTGCTGTTGCCAGGGTTTCGTTTGAATGAAGCATGGGAAATAGGAACCAAAATAGATGATATTTTCGAGAAGCATCTGAACTTCGCGTTCGATGAGACGAGAGGCTACCTCACGAGCTGTCCGACCAACGTCGGTACGGGGATTCGCGCCTCTGTCATGCTGCATTTGCCTGCATTGGTGATGACGCAGCAGATCAGCAGAATTTTGCAGGCGATTAATCAAGTTGGTCTGGTCGTTAGAGGAATTTACGGGGAAGGCAGCGAAGCTCTAGGAAACCTGTTCCAGTTGTCTAACCAGGTCACGCTCGGAATGTCGGAAACCGATATTCTCTCCAACCTCTACGGCGTTGCCAGACAGATTATTGAGCAGGAACGCGTAGCACGTACTTATTTGCTGGAGCATACGCGCATATCTTTGGAAGACCGCATTTTCCGTTCTTACGGGATTTTGCTGTATGCGCGCACTGTGGAGTCCAAGGAAGCAGCCCAACGCCTCTCTGACGTCCGCCTCGGCATTGACCTTGGCATCATCCCGGGGGTATCGCCTCTGGTGATGAACGAGCTGCTGGTGACGACTCAGCCGGGCTTCCTGCAGCAGCATGCAGGACAAAAGCTGACGCCAGACCAGCGCGACGAGCGAAGGGCACGGTTGATTCGGGAGAGGCTCAGTGCGACAGGACCAGCATGATTGGCAAAACATAAGGCATCAACAGAAGTGAACCTATAGAGAAAAACACGGTTATACGGAGGTGTACGATATGATGTTTGGACGTTTTACAGAACGAGCACAAAAAGTACTGGCGCTTGCCCTGGAAGAGGCAGTGCGTCTCGGTCACAAAGATATCGGGACGGAGCATGTACTGCTGGGACTGATTCGAGAAGGCGAAGGGATTGCTGCCAAGGCTTTGCAATCGCTCGGACTTGGACTCGATAAAATCCAGAGCGAAGTGGAGTCGTTGATCGGACGCGGAACAGAGCAGTCCGGTAGTAATTACACACCAAACTATACACCTCGCGCCAAAAAAGTAATTGAACTGTCCATGGACGAAGCGCGCAAACTGGGTCATACCTATGTGGGCACAGAGCACATCCTGCTCGGGCTGATCCGCGAAGGCGAAGGCATCGCCGCAAGAATCATGAACAACCTCGGCGTCAGCTTGAACAAGGCGCGTCAGCAAGTGCTGCAGCTTTTGGGCAGCTCGGAAATGATGGCGTCGCATCAGCCTTCCGGCGGCAATCCTGCGGCGAATACGCCTACGCTGGACGGATTGGCTCGCGACCTGACGGCAATCGCACGCGATGGCGGACTGGACCCTGTGATCGGCCGTCAAAAAGAAATCGAGCGTGTAATTCAAGTATTGAGCCGGCGCACCAAAAACAACCCGGTACTGATCGGGGAGCCTGGTGTGGGGAAAACGGCCATCGCAGAAGGTCTCGCGCAAAAAATCGTCAACAACGAAATTCCGGAGACGCTGCGTGACAAGCGCGTCATGACGCTCGACATGGGAACCGTTGTGGCGGGCACCAAATATCGCGGAGAATTCGAAGACCGCCTGAAAAAAATTATGGATGAAATCCGCCAGGCAGGAAACATCATCCTGTTCATTGACGAGCTGCATACACTCATCGGCGCAGGCGGTGCGGAAGGCGCGATTGACGCCTCCAACATCCTCAAGCCGGCTCTCGCTCGCGGCGAGCTGCAATGCGTCGGGGCAACCACGCTCGATGAATACCGCAAATACATCGAAAAAGACGCTGCGCTGGAGCGCCGTTTCCAACCGATTCAGGTGGATGAGCCGACGGCAGAGGACGCGATTCGCATCCTGCATGGCTTGCGTGACCGTTACGAAGCCCACCACCGTGTAAAAATTACCGATGAAGCCATCGAGCAGGCAGTGAAGCTGTCTGACCGTTACATTACCGACCGTTTCCTCCCGGACAAGGCGATTGACCTCGTCGACGAGGCAGCGTCCAAGGTGCGCCTGCAATCGTTCACGGTTCCGCCAAACCTCAAAGAGCTGGAAGGCCGTCTGGAAGAGGTGCGCAAGGAAAAAGACGCGGCTGTGCAATCGCAGGAGTTTGAAGAGGCGGCGGCCCTGCGCGATCAGGAACAGAAGCTTCGCGAAGAACTGGACAAAACGAAAAAAGACTGGAAAGAACGCCAAGGCCAGTTGAACATGGAAGTGACGCCAGAGGATATCGCGACTGTCGTCGCTAGCTGGACGGGAATCCCTGTTCTGAAGCTGAAGGAAGAGGAAACAGAGCGCCTCCTGAAAATGGAAGAGATTTTGCACGATCGCGTCATCGGTCAGGACGAAGCGGTCAAATCCATCTCCCGCGCGATTCGCCGTGCCCGTGCCGGTCTGAAAGACCCGAAACGCCCAATCGGCTCGTTTATTTTCCTCGGCCCGACAGGCGTGGGGAAAACCGAACTGGCCCGTGCCGTGGCAGAGACGCTGTTTGGAGACGAGGACGCCATGATCCGCGTCGACATGTCCGAGTACATGGAGAAACACTCCACTGCCCGTCTGGTAGGGGCTCCTCCAGGGTATGTCGGCTTTGACGAAGGCGGCCAGTTGACGGAAAAAGTGCGCCGCAAGCCGTACTCCGTCATCCTGCTGGATGAGATCGAGAAGGCGCATCCGGATGTTTTCAACATTTTGCTCCAGGTGCTCGATGACGGCCGATTGACGGACTCCAAGGGCCGTACCGTAGATTTCCGCAACACCGTCGTCATCATGACCTCCAACGTCGGAGCCAGCATGATTAAGAAAAACACGACACTCGGTTTCACCACCAACGATACCGAGAAAAAATATCAGGATATGAAGGACAAAGTCATGGATGAGCTGAAAAAGAGCTTCCGTCCGGAGTTCCTGAACCGCATCGACGAAGTCATCGTGTTCCACTCCTTGGAGCAGGAGCATATCGAGCAAATCGTATCGCTGATGACCGACGAGCTGCGCAAGCGTTTGAAAGAACAAAGCATTGATTTCCAATTGACGGAAGATGCCAAAAAGCTGCTGGCAAAAGAAGGCTTCGATCCAGCGTACGGGGCGCGCCCGCTGCGTCGTGCCATTCAGCGCCATATCGAAGACAAATTGTCGGAAGAACTGCTCAAGGGCAACATCAGCAAGGGCGACACAGTCAACATCGAGGCCGAAGAAGGCAAACTGGTCGTCAAACGACTGGAAAAAACAAAATCGTAAGCTGGGCGAAAAGCATCATGAAGAATGCCTCCTGTTTTGGGAGGTATTCTTTTTTTGGCTGCACAACTATGATAAAAGTAGAGAAGAAAATCCAAGTGAGGGTAGCGATTATGGCAAAGTATAAAACGAAATACGCGTGTCAAGAATGTGGCTATGAATCGCCAAAATGGATGGGAAAATGCCCGGGCTGCAATAGCTGGAATACATTGGTGGAAGAAGTGACAGTCAAGGCGGCGCACCGCCACGAAGGGCTGAGCGGCGGCACGCGCCAGTCGGCTATCCCTTTGACGCAGGTAGCCAGCGAAGAAGAGCCGCGCATGGATACGACCATTGGCGAGTTGAACCGCGTGCTCGGGGGAGGGCTTGTCCCAGGCTCGCTCATCCTGGTCGGCGGCGATCCGGGTATCGGCAAGTCCACACTGCTGTTGCAGACCTCTTTTGCTCTGGCTCATCAGGGGGCCAAAGTGCTGTACGTATCCGGGGAGGAGTCCGCGAAGCAGATCAAGCTGCGCGCAGACCGGCTGCATATGCAGACGCCCCCGATGTTTGTATTGGCAGAAAATGATTTGGATTTGATCGAACAGCATATTAATCAAGTAGACCCTCATGTGTTGATTATCGACTCGATCCAGACCGTGTTCCATCCCGCTGTTCAGTCTGCGGCCGGAAGCGTCGCGCAGGTACGCGAGGCGACAGCCCAGTTGATGCGGATTGCCAAGGGCAAAGGAATCTGTACTTTTATTGTCGGCCACGTGACCAAAGAAGGCTCGATCGCAGGTCCTCGTATGCTTGAACATATGGTGGACGCAGTTCTCTATTTTGAAGGCGAGCGCCACAATACGTTCCGGATTTTGCGCGCTGTCAAAAACCGTTTTGGTTCGACAAACGAGATCGGTATTTTCGAGATGAAGGATCGCGGTCTGGAAGAGGTCGCAAACCCTTCCGAGATTTTTCTGGCTGAGCGTCCCTTCGGCGTGGCTGGCTCCACCGTCGTAGCCAGCATGGAAGGCACCCGTCCAGTCCTGGTGGAGCTTCAGGCACTCGTGGCACCGACCAGCTTCGTTACGCCCCGGAGAATGGCTACAGGCGTCGATCACCAGCGTGTGGCGATGATTATGGCTGTTTTGGAAAAGCGCATGGGCATGATGCTGCAAAATCAGGACGCGTATGTCAACGTGGCCGGGGGCGTCCGCCTGGATGAGCCTGCTGTCGATTTGGCGATCGCCGTCAGCATCGCCAGCAGCTTTCGCGACCATGCCACCAATCCGCACGACGTCGTGATCGGGGAGATTGGCCTGACAGGAGAGGTGCGGGGCGTATCGCGCATTGAACAGCGCGTGCGGGAAGCGCACAAGCTCGGCTTCAAACGCGTGATTATACCGGAGAAAAACATTCGCGGCCTGGATGCGCCAGACGACATTCAGGTGATCGGCGTCAGCAATATTGCAGATGCTTTGAACGAGGTGATAAGGAGGTAAGGGCGGAATATGCAGGAGAACACGAAAAGAACTCCGCAGTTCGGCGATGTGCTTCGTTTGGTCGCACCAGGGACGCAGCTTCGCGAAGGGCTTGAAAATGTTTTGCGCGCCAAAACCGGCAGCCTGATCGTCGACGGCGGTTTTTCCATCAATTGCGACTTTTCTCCTGCCCATTTGTATGAATTGGCGAAGATGGATGGGGCGATTATAGTAAGTGAAGATGCCAAACGAATCTTGTACGCCAATACCCAACTGTTTCCGCCTGCTTCCATCCACACCAGCGAGACAGGTACTCGGCACCGGACTGCGCAACGGACAGCGATCCACACGAGCTACCTGGTCATCGCCATATCCCGGCGGGGTAATGTCATCACCTTGTACCAAGGAAATTTCCGCTATGTGCTCAATGAGATCAGCGTTATTCTCGCCAAGGCTAACCAGGCAGTATCCACCCTGGAAAAATACAAGGCGGTGCTCGATCAGGCATGACCAATCTCGGCGCACTGGAATTTGAAGAGCTGGTCACCTTGCACGAAGTCGCCTCTGTCTTGCAGCGAATCGAGATGGTGCTGCGGATCAAAACGGAGATTTCCAAGTACATATGCGAGCTGGGAGCAGAAGGCAGGCTCGTCAGCATGCAACTGGAGGAGCTTGTGTCGAATATTGAGGAAGAAGCGCAAATGCTCATTCGCGACTACGCCAAGGACGTGGCGCATGCTCCAGACGCAGTGCTGCGCGAGATGAAAAAGCTAAGCTCCGAGGAAGTGCTGGAGCTCGGGTCTTTCCTGCGTGTTCTCGGGTTTTCCGCGAGTGCCAGCATGCTGGAAGAATCGGTGTCGCCAAGGGGATACCGGATTTTGTACAAAATTCCCCGACTGCCACTTTCCATCATCGCCAATTTGGTCGAGCATTTTCATTATTTGCCGAGAATTATGATGGCGACGATTCAGGAATTAGACGAGGTGGAAGGAATTGGCGAAGTGCGCGCCCGGGCTATCAAGGAGGGCCTGAAACGGATTCAGGAGCAAGTGTTCATTGACAGGCACATTTAAAGTAGAATAGGATAAAGGCATTATTTGTTATTCAACATTTGCCCAGGGGACTTGAAAGCAACAGCAAGTTTGACAGGATACACTGTCTCCTCTGCAAAAGAAATCAGGAGGTAGTCTATGTTCGTGAAATCGTTGCCGAACATGCTAACCGTAAGCAACTTGTTTCTGGGAGTCTTGGCAATCATACTTGCGTTTCGAGGCGATCATTACGTCGATTACGCGGCGATTACGGTCATCATCGGTATGCTGGCGGACGGACTGGATGGACGCGTCGCTCGCATGCTGAATGCGCAAAGTGAATTCGGAAAGGAACTCGACTCGCTTTCTGACGTCATTACGTTTGGGATAGCTCCGGCTTTCATCATGTATGTTGTTGTCCTGCAGCACTTCGATTGGCTTGGGATTCTCGTTACCGCCATCTTCCCGATCTGTGGTGCGCTCCGTCTGGCCAGATTCAACGTCCAGGCCGGAGTTCCGGGATATTTCATCGGGCTGCCGATCACGGCTGCCGGTGGCGTGCTGGCCACGCTGGCCCTGTATCATCAAGTTTTCAATCCGGTACTGCTTGCGGTGAGCATGCTGCTTCTGGCTTTCCTCATGGTATCGAAGGTCAAGTATCCGAACTTCAAGAAGGTCGGGATTCCAAAATCGGCCTACTGGATTACGCCGATCATCATCGCCATCGTCGTTGTGGTTGCGATCAAGTATCCGCAGCAGTTTCCCAAAATCGTCTTCCTGCCGCTTGCTTTCTATGCCCTGTATGGAATAAAAAAAAACGTTGACTTTCTCGTCAAAAAATTACGCAAGCGCAAGAACAAGGAAGAAGAATCTGTGCCATTTGAATAAGCCAGGCAATGAAAAAACCCGCGCTGCGATGTGCGGGTTTTTCGCTTTTGGATGCAACTTTTTGTAGGGTTCATTCGTAATACGAGTGTGGGGTTAAGAAAGATTGAACACACCCAGCGTATTCAGCCGGTTCGATTCTTTTTGCAAGACGTCCTCCAGCTTGATGTCTGTAATGTTGCACAAGGCGGTCAGGTAAAAAAGATTTTTGCCAAGCTCTGCTGTGACTACGTCGCGACAATGCTCGCATAGTGGGCCGTTAAAGTGAGTGTCCAGATGGGACTTGTTCTCCTCCAGGTTTTTGCTTGCGTCGTAGGTTTGCTTTTTGGCTACCACTTCAACACAGCCGCATTCGGTGATGGCTTTCGTCAGGGAGCGGTTGATGCGAGACGCTGTTTCCTGAACTTTGGACATGACGTCCAGTACGCTTCGATGTCGGATCAAAAGCTCGGATACTTGTGCTTGAAAGTCGTCTACATCTCGTTTGTCCATATCGATTCACCTCTGCTTTAAGCTGTTCGTATCGTCACAATTTTCGCTCATTGTGTTACTGCCATTATAAGAAGGGAGTCTGGCCGCTGTCAATTTGCCTGGGAAGGAAACAGGTGTTTGAGGTTGACGAGAAAATGGCAACTATGTTAAAATTTTTGGCTATTTGACATGGTAAAATCATTTTTGCTATAGTGAGGGAAAGCGATAATGAAGCAATTTCGCTATTTGGAAAGAAACAGGGTTTTACTCATAGGCTTCTGTCTATAATTAATAAAAGGAGGTGAAGGCATGGTACGCCGCATAGGAAAAATCTTTTTTGTCTTGGTTGGCGGTGGCTTGGGGTACCAATACGGTACAGAGCTGTTTTCGCTGCTCAACCCGTTGTTGAATTTTGGAGTAGTTGCTGGAGCGCAATATATTGGGGCGGTACTTGGTGCCATTCTGTTCTTCTTTTTAGCTAATTGGCTGTTGGACTACATTTTGAGGGTAGTTCGCTGGGGAGAAGAGACGCTCGTCAAAATGCCGATTGTTGACGTGATGTTCGGAGCGATGGGGTTGATTAGTGGTCTTATTGTTGCCTTTTTATTATTCCTGCCCATCAGTAAAATTCCGATTCCGCTAATAGGTGATCTGTTGCCACTGGTTGTTTCCGGGTTGCTCGGCTATCTGGGCTTTCAGGTAGGGTTTCGCAAGCGGGACGAGATTATGTCGGTTTTCTCTATTGGACGCAAGGATAAGAAAAAGGAACAGGCTGCTGCGACGACCAATGTCGAGCACAAGATTTTGGATACGAGCGTCATCATTGACGGACGCATTGCAGATATTTGCCGCACGGGCTTTTTGGAGGGCGTGCTGGTCATTCCGGGCTTTGTCCTGGAGGAGCTGCAACACATCGCGGATTCCTCGGATGTGCTGAAGCGCAACCGCGGCCGCCGTGGTCTGGACATCCTCAACAAGATCCAGAAGGAAATGAAGGTCAAGGTGCAGATTTGGGAAGGCGACTTTGAAGAAGTATCCGAAGTGGACAGCAAGCTGATTAAGCTGGCGAAGGTCATGAACGGAAAAGTCGTCACCAACGACTTCAACCTGAACAAAGTGTGCGAGCTGCAAGGCGTGGCGGTATTGAACATCAACGACTTGGCTAACGCCGTGAAGCCGGTCGTGCTGCCAGGGGAAGAAATGAACGTGCAAGTCATCAAAGACGGCAAAGAGCACGGTCAGGGCGTTGCTTATCTCGACGACGGCACGATGATCGTCGTGGAAGGCGGACGCGAATACATCGGCAACGACGTGGACGTATTGGTCACCAGCGTGCTGCAAACGTCAGCGGGACGGATGATCTTCGCCAAGCCGAAGCTGCTGGAAAGAGCGCTGTAAGGCGAGAAGTACAAGACGGGAGAGGAAAGAAAACGTGAGTACAGGGGTCGTGATCGTTGCTGCCGGTTCCGGCAAAAGAATGGGCGGTCAACGAAACAAATTGTGGTTGCCGCTTGCAGGAGAGCCGATCTTGGCTCACACCGTTCGCCTTTTCGCTTCGCATCAGGAGATCGACCAGATCGTCCTGGTCGTGAGCGAAGCGGACTACGCCGACGTGCTTGCCTTGGTGGATGCGGAAAAGCTGCAAGTCACCGTCACCTTGGGCGGCGCCGAACGGCAGGACAGCGTCAGAAACGGTCTGGCGTCACTGGCTTCATCCTGTACCTACGTGCTTGTTCACGATGCTGCCCGACCTTTCGTCACGCAGCAGCAGATCAGCGACATGCTCCGGCAGGTGCGGCGCGATCAGGCCACGATCATGGCCGTGCCTGTCAAGGATACGATAAAAGTGGTGGGGGCCACAGGGCTTGTGGAGGCTACCCCGGCACGGGAAAGCTTGTGGGCGGTTCAAACCCCACAAGCTTTTCGTATGTCTTTGCTGCGAGAGGCGCATGAGGCGGCAGAAAAAGCGGGCAAGCTCGGTACGGATGACGCGATGCTGGTCGAATGGCTGGGGCATCCTGTGTCCGTCATGCAGGGAAGCTATGAGAATATTAAGATCACGACGCCGGATGACCTGTGGCTCGGTGAAGAGATCATGCGTAAGCGAAGGGGAGAGTAAATCATGCGTATTGGACAAGGATTTGATGTGCATCAACTGGTGGAAGGTCGTCCGTGCATTATCGGCGGCGTCACCATTCCGTATGAAAAAGGCTTGCTGGGCCATTCTGACGCCGATGTGCTGCTGCACGCCATCAGCGACGCGATTCTCGGAGCGATTGGCGAAGGCGACATCGGGCGCCACTTCCCGGATACGGACCCTGCCTTCAAGGGAGCTGACAGCGTCGTGCTGCTCGAGCATGTGTGGAAGCTGGCAAAAGAGCGTGGCTATCGCCTTGGCAACGTAGATGCGACGATTATCGCGCAAGCGCCGAAAATGGCTCCTTACATACCGCAAATGCGCGAAGTCATTGCCCGTGTGCTGGAGGCAGAAGACGCCTCGCAGGTAAACGTGAAGGCGACGACTTCGGAAAAGCTCGGTTTTACGGGCAGAGGAGAAGGAATCGCGGCCCAGGCTGCATGCTTGCTTGTCAAGTAAAGGGGCAAGGTGTAACATAAAGCCTTAGAAACGTATTCATGAAGGATCATAGCCTTTTACATTCACAAGGATGGTGCTAAAAATGGCGAAAGAAATCCGCACGCGTTATGCGCCGAGTCCTACGGGGCATTTGCACATCGGCGGTGCGCGAACAGCGCTTTTTAACTATCTGTTTGCCAAACATCACGGCGGTTCGTTTATCGTTCGGATCGAGGATACGGACCAAACGCGCAATAAGGAAAATGCCGATGAAGAGCAAATGAAGAACTTGAAATGGCTCGGAATCGAATGGGAAGAAGGCACCGATGTGGGCGGCCCCTACGGCCCGTATCGCCAAACCGAGAGATTGGACATTTACCGTAAATATATCGATCAACTGCTCGCAGAAGGCAAGGCGTACTACTGTTACGCGACCAAGGAAGAGCTGGATGCCGAGCGCGAAGAACAACTGGCGCGTGGAGAAACTCCGCGTATTCTGGAGAAGCATCGCCATGTGACAGAAGAGCAGCGCGCGCAATACGAAGCGGAAGGCCGTGTGCCATCCATTCATTTCCTTGTGCCGGATAACCGCGAATACGTAGTCAACGACCTGATCCGCGGACAGGTGACATTCAACTCCAACGAAATGGGCGACTTCGTCATTTGCCGTCCGGACGGTATCCCTACCTACAACTTCGCGGTTGTGATCGACGACTACCTGATGAAAATCAGCCACGTCATTCGCGGCGAGGAACATCTCTCCAACACGCCTCGCCAATTGATGATCTACGAAGCGTTTGGCTGGGAAGCGCCTGACTTCGCCCACTTGGCACTGATTCTCAACCAGGATGGCAAAAAAATGTCCAAGCGCGATGAAAGCATTTTGCAATTCATCGAGCAATACCGCGATCTTGGCTTCCTGCCAGAAGCAATCGTGAACTTCCTCGTTCTTTTGGGCTGGTCTCCAGGTGGCGAAGAGGAAATTTTCCTCATGGACGATTTGGTCAAGCTGTTCTCCATGGAGCGCGTGAGCAAGTCGCCGGCAGTATTTGATGCGACAAAAATGAACTGGATGAACAACTACTACCTGAAGCGTCAGCCGCTCGATCTGATTACCGACATGTGCATTCCGCACCTGCAAAAAGCGGGCTTTATCGAGGAAACGCTGTCTGACGAGAAGCGGGAGTGGGTGCGCAGCATTGTCGCGCTGTACCAGGAGCAAATGTCCTACTGTGCCCAAATCGTTCCATTGGCCGCTCTTTTCTTCCTGGACGAAGTGGTGTACGATGAAGAGGCGACAATGGTACTGAAAGAACCGCAGTTTCCGGAAGTTCTCGCTTCTTTTGTGAAACACCTGTCGGCCCAGGATGCATATAATGTGGATGTCATCAAAGCGGTGCTGAAGGACGTGCAAAAGGAAACGGGTCAAAAAGGCAAAGCGCTGTTCATGCCAGTACGTGTCGGCACAACGGGTCAAGCGCACGGGCGCGACTTGGCAGAGACGCTGTACCTGCTCGGACGCGACAAAGTGTTGGCGCGTGCCCAGCGTGTGATTGCAAACGGAAAATAGCCTGTAAAGGGCCAGTGATATACAAACGAATGCGACGATCAGGAGAAGTACGGCAGGATACACGTTTACAGAGAGGATGGAAAGGTGAGAGCCATCCAGCGTGCCCTGTTCGGAAATGCGCCTGTGAGCAATGAGCTGAACGTGTCTGACTGTTTGGACGACATCAGTAGGTGCCATCGGTTCCCGCCGTTATCGGGATGTAGAGCGAGATCGTGCGACTGGCTTTCTTTTGGCCGGATGAACAGCGATCTAAGCAGAGTGGAACCGCGGTAAACCCCGTCTCTGTCCCTTCGTCCTTGAAGGGGTGGAGGCGTTTTTCTTTTGCAGCAAAAAAATCTGGCAGGAATTTCAGGCAGGAGGTGCCACCCAACTATGTTCGCACAGATGAAAGATGACATTCAGGCTGTATTTGAAAGAGACCCGGCAGCACGCAGTGCATTGGAAGTTGTCATGACCTATTCAGGTCTGCACGCCATATGGGGGCACCGGATTGCCCACAAGCTCTGGAAAGCGGAGTGGTACACGCTTGCGCGGATTGTGTCGCAGGTTACCCGCTTTTTCACCGGGATCGAAATTCATCCGGGCGCGCGAATTGGCAGAGGTTTGTTTATCGACCACGGTATGGGCGTGGTCATCGGGGAGACATGTGAAATCGGCGACAATGTCACCATCTATCAGGGCGTCACGCTCGGGGGAACCGGGAAGGAAAAAGGCAAGCGCCATCCCACAATCGGCAACGATGTCATTATCGCGACGGGGGCAAAAGTGTTGGGTTCTTTCAAAATTGGCGATAATTCAAAGATAGGGGCTGGCGCAGTCGTTTTGCAGGAAGTGCCGCCCAACTCGACCGTAGTAGGGATCAAGGCACGCATCGTCATTCAGGATGGCAAACGCGTCAAACACGATCTGGACCACGTCAACATGCCTGACCCGGTTGCAGACACGATTCGTCTGATGCAAAAGGAAATCGATCAATTGCGCAAAGAATTGGAGCTTTTGAGGGAGGATAAAAAGAACCATGGGCATTCAACTGACTAATACGATGACACGACGAAAGGAACCGTTCGTCACATTGGAGCCGGGCAAGGTGAAGATGTACGTATGTGGACCGACCGTGTACAACTACATTCACATTGGAAACGCCCGTCCCGCTATTGTTTTCGACACGCTTCGACGTTATTTGAAATACCGCGGCTACGAAGTGACGTTCGTGCAAAACATTACCGATGTGGACGACAAACTGATTCGGGTAGCCAACCAGGAAGGAACGACGGTCAAGGAAGTAGCAGATCGCTACACCGATGCGTACAACGAGGACCTGCGTGCGCTGAACGTGTTGCCGCCTGACATTCAGCCGCGCGTCATGCAGACGATTCCGGAGATCATTTCGTTCGTGGAAGGGCTGATCGAAAAAGGCTACGCGTACGAGAGCGAAGGCGACGTCTATTTCCGCACGGGGCGTTTTCAGGAATACGGCAAGCTCTCGCACCAGCCGCTGGACGATTTGCAGGCAGGCGCTCGCGTAGAGATCAACGAGAAAAAAGAGCATCCGCTCGACTTCGCGCTCTGGAAGTCTGCGAAGGAAGGCGAAGTAACCTGGAGCAGCCCGTGGGGCGAAGGCAGACCAGGCTGGCATATCGAATGTTCGGCGATGGCCCTGAAGTTTTTGGGCGAACAGATCGACATTCATGCGGGCGGAACCGACCTTGTGTTCCCGCACCACGAAAACGAAATCGCGCAGTCCGAGTGTTTTACCGGAAAAGTGTTTGCCCGCTACTGGCTGCACAACGGGATGCTCAATATCGACAACGAGAAAATGTCGAAATCCCTCGGAAACTTTTTGCTCGCTCGCGATCTGTCCAAAAAATTCGGCGGCCAGTTGATCCGTTTCTTCATGCTGCAAGGCCACTACCGCAACCCGATCAATTTCAGCGAGGAGCTGCTGGAGCAGGCAGCGAACGGCCTGGAGCGCATCAAAACGGCTTACACGAACCTCTCCCACCGCCTGGATACGGCAAGAGACGAGGAGCCGAACGGCCAGGCCGAGGAACAGCAGCGCATCATCAATGAGCTGAGAGAACGGTTCATTACTGAAATGGACGACGATCTTAATACAGCCAATGCCATCACGGTCATTTTCGACGTGGTGAAGGAAGCGAACCTGTATTTGCGCCACCAAAATGTAGGGGCCGGAGAGGTTCGCGCCTATATGGAGCTGCTCGTGGAATTGACAGAAGTTCTCGGACTTGAGATTGCCGAGGAGCAGGAGCTGGTGGACAGTGAGATCGACGCGCTGATCGCAGAGCGCACAGAGGCGCGCAAAGCGAAAAACTTTGCCCGCTCTGACGAAATTCGCGACCTGCTCGCGGCAAAAGGAATCGTGCTGGAGGACACGCCACAAGGTGTTCGCTGGCGCCGAAAATAAGGGGCCGAAGAAGCTAGATGCAAAAAGAAGAACTGACCCGAGATCCAAACCTGACAAATCCACTCGTGCTCGCCTTTCTGGGCGATGCTACCTATGCGCATTGCGTGCGGTATCATCTGATCGCCAAGGGGCTGGTTAAACCTAACCAGCTCCACAAGGCGGCCAATCGTTACGTTTCAGCCAAAGCACAGGCCAATGTGCTGCTCGCGCTGATGCCGACATTGCCGGAGGAAGAGCTGAATGTGGTAAAACGGGGGCGGAATGCCAAGTCCGGCTCCACCGCCAAAAATGCCGATATTATCGACTACAGGCATGCTACGGCTTTTGAAGCGCTGATTGGCTACTTGTATTTGTGTGGAAAAGAAGAGAGGATCGCAGAAATTGTGCAACAGGCGTTTGCGATTGTGGAAGGAGAGTAAGGCATGAGTGAAGAGTGGATTTTGGGGAAAAACCCCGTGATCGAGGCGCTGCGTTCCGGGCGCACGATCAACAAGATTTGGATTGCGGAAGGGACCAACAAAAATTTGATGGCACCTGTCTTTGCTTTGGCAAAAGAGCAGGGGGTCATTGTGACTACCGCCAACCGCAAAAAGCTGGACCAGCTTGTGTCGACGGACAACCATCAGGGAGTCGTGGCTTCTGTCGCGGCTTACGACTACGTAGAAGTTGACGACATTTTGCAGCGGGCCGAGGAAAAAGGCGAGCAGCCGTTCCTTTTGCTGCTGGACGAGCTGGAAGACCCGCATAACCTGGGTTCGATCATGCGTACCGCAGATGCGGTGGGAGCGCATGGCATCGTCATTCCGAAGCGGCGCTCTGTCAGCCTGACAGCGACGGTGGCAAAGGCGTCAGCCGGAGCGATCAACTACGTGCCCGTAGCGCGCGTCACCAATCTCGTGCGCACGATGGAGGAGCTGAAGGAGCGCGGAGTCTGGATCGCGGGAACGGACGCCAGCGCCAAGCAGGACTTCCGCCAGGGCGACTACACGATGCCGCTCGCCGTTGTCATCGGCAGTGAAGGAAAAGGGATGAGTCGCCTCGTGCGGGAAAACTGTGATTTCCTCTACAGTCTGCCCATGGCGGGCAACGTCACCTCCCTGAATGCTTCGGTGGCTGCTGCTTTGCTGATGTATGAAGTATATCGCTCCAGGAGTCCTCTTCCGACGCGGGTGAAGTGAGATGGCGAAAAGAAAAGCCAAACAGCTTTTGATCGTGGACGGCTACAATATCATCGGGGCCTGGCCTGAGCTGCGCCTTTTGAAAGATCAGGAGCGGATGGACGAGGCGCGCGACCGGTTGATCTCCAAAATGGCAGAGTACCAGAGCTATACCGGGATCAAAGTCATCATCGTGTTCGACGCATACAACGTTCCCGGCATCGGCCGGCAAATGGAAGATTACCTGGTTGAAATCTACTTCACGAAGAAAAAGGAGACGGCTGACGAAAAAATTGAGCAGCTTGTCTCCGAATTTCACCAAAAAAATCGACAAATTTATGTAGCGACCTCGGACTATACGTCCCAGCGGGTTATTTTTGGACAGGGAGCCTTGCGCAAATCCGCGAGGGAGTTGCTGCTCGATATGGAAAACGCCGGGAAAGAAATCAAGCAGCAGGTCGAAAAAACGCACGAAGAACGGTTCTCCAAACGGATTGCGCTGAATGACGAAATAGCGAAAATATTCGAAAAATGGAGAAGGGAATAACTTGGATTCGGTTGACGCTTTTTTACGGCATCATGTATAATAGCGCTAGCTATGGAGAAACCGGTTGGCGGAGGGATCATTTGTGAGTGTTGACCTCAAGGAGTTAAAACATGCCCAATATGAACTAATGACCGACGAAGAAGTAGTCGACCTGGTTCGCGATAATGATGCCGAAGCTCTGGAATACTTGATTAACAAGTACAAGAACTTTGTGCGTGCCAAAGCGAGATCCTATTTTCTTATTGGGGCTGACCGCGAAGATATCGTACAGGAAGGCATGATCGGTCTGTACAAGTCCATTCGCGACTTCCGAGGGGACAAGCTCACGTCGTTCAAGGCGTTTGCCGAGCTTTGTATTACTCGTCAAATCATCACGGCGATCAAGACAGCGACTAGGCAGAAGCACATTCCGCTCAACTCGTACGTCTCGCTGGACAAGCCGATTTACGACGAGGATTCTGATCGGACACTGCTCGATGTGATTTCCGGGACCAAAGTGACTGATCCGGAAGAGCTGTTCATCAATCGCGAAGAGTTTGATGACATCGAAGGGAAAATGAGCGAAATTTTGAGTGACCTGGAGCGGCAAGTGCTGATGCTGTACCTGGATGGACGGTCCTATCAACAAATTGCCGTCGAGCTCAAACGTCACGTCAAGTCTATTGATAATGCACTGCAGCGCGTCAAACGCAAACTGGAGCGCTATCTGGAAGGAAGAGAGATTCATCTGTAAAACAGGGGAATCTCTTTTTATTTTCGGACCGCCAAGCGCGCAAAAGCTTTGTACATAACGAACCGCGGAGGAATATGGAAGCAAAAGGCCTTCTTTTTGTCAAGTCGTTTTGTTTGACATGGGTATTTTGGTGTGATAAATTTATTTAGGTAGCCATAGACTCTTATCTCTCTGTTCTATGGTTACTTTGGTGAATGAAATGGTCAGGAAAAAGTAGCGGTTTTCCCGTACTATTTATCATTTGGTACTTTTAACGAATAGCAGGTTTGAAATGAGATGGAGGTGGCAATAAATGCGAGTAAACATCACGTTGGCGTGCACCGAGTGTGGCGAGCGTAACTATATCTCCACAAAAAACAAGCGCACCACTACTGAACGTGTTGAGCTGAAAAAGTATTGCTCCCGTGACAAGAAGCAAACCCTTCATCGCGAGACGAAGTAATGGTTGATGCGACGAAGTCAGGGGGTGGCAAAGTGGGTTTTTTAGCACGAATCGGAGCCAGTTTTCGCCGCACCGGTGATTTCTTTGGCGACGTAATGTCCGAACTAAAGAAAGTCCGTTGGCCGAATCGTAAAGAATTGACGACCTATACGATCGTCGTTCTCGTTACGGTTGTGCTTCTGGCAATATTCTTCTTCGTCGTTGATTTGGGAATCTCGCGCTTGATCGATTTGATTCTAGGAACGTAATTTTGCAAGTCTTAGGAGGGACGGACGGTTAACGTCCTGGTGGATATGGAAAAAGCATGGTATGTCGTTCATACGTACTCAGGTTACGAAAACAAGGTAAAGACGAACCTAGAGAAGCGCGTCGAGTCGATGGGCATGGAAGACAAGATCTTTCGCGTTCTCGTTCCCACTGAAGAAGAAGTGGAGACTAAGGATGGCAAAAAGCGCACCGTCACGAAAAAAGTGTTTCCTGGATACGTCCTTGTTGAAATGGTGATGACGGACGACTCTTGGTATGTCGTGCGCAACACTCCTGGGGTTACCGGCTTTGTCGGATCCACGGGCGCTGGCTCCAAGCCGACAGCGCTGCGTCCTGAAGAGGCCGATACGATTCTCAAGCAAATGGGGATCGAAATTCCCAAGATCAGAGTCGATTTTGCTCTCCGCGATATGGTGCGCGTCACAGATGGTCCGTTTTCTAATCGCACCGGGGAGATTATCGAGATTCACCCCGACAGACAGAAGGTTCGCGTATTGGTGGACATCTTCGGTCGCGAAACACCGGTAGAGCTAGACTTTACACAAGTTCAAAAATTGGATTAGGATTCAACTTGAAAAGTATCGCGCTATGTGGTACATTTCATTTTGTTTTAA
Organism: Brevibacillus sp. FW306-2-1A-C05A; assembly: GCF_058781555.1. Classification (NCBI taxonomy): domain Bacteria; kingdom Bacillati; phylum Bacillota; class Bacilli; order Caryophanales; family Paenibacillaceae; genus Brevibacillus; species Brevibacillus sp. FW306-2-1A-C05A. Next base: position 42,698 of record NZ_JBYSWV010000030.1, on the reverse strand, counting down.
CAATCCCACAACAATATCTGGGGTTTCTTGCACTCTCACTATAGATCGAAAGTCTTTTGCGAGACTTTCATAAAAAGGTGGGAGGGGGCATTCCCCCGTAATAACCACATGTGAAGTAAGGAGGTGTCTTACGTGGCTAAGAAGGTTATCCGCGTAATTAAATTACAAATCCCAGCAGGTAAAGCGAATCCTGCACCTCCAGTAGGTCCGGCTCTCGGTCAAGCTGGTGTAAACATCATGGGGTTCTGTAAAGAATTCAATGCTCGTACAGAGAGCGAAGTTGGTATGATTATCCCGGTGGAAATCACCGTGTTCGAAGACCGCTCTTTCACCTTTATCACAAAAACTCCTCCGGCTGCTGTTCTGTTGAAGAAAGCTGCTGGTATCGAGTCCGGTTCCGGCGTACCAAACAAAACAAAGGTTGCTACGCTGAAACGTGATAAAGTTCGCGAAATCGCTGAACTGAAGCGTCCTGACCTGAATGCTGCATCCGTGGAAGCGGCTATGCGCATGGTGGAAGGTACTGCTCGTTCCATGGGTATCGTAATCGAAGACTAATTGTCTTGAGTGCAAGGGGGCACAGACATTGTGCCCCCCTGTCTGTGGGAGGATTAACCGCTACGACCACATTGAAGGGAGATTTTTATTCATGGCTAAAAAAGGTAAGAAGTATCAAGAGGCTGTAAAGCTCGTTGATAAAAACAAAGTGTACGAAGTAGTCGAAGGCATTGAGCTGGTTAAAAAAGCAGCTACTGCTAAATTCGACGAAACAGTTGAAGCAGCATTCCGTTTGGGTGTAGACCCGAAACGTGCTGACCAACAAATCCGTGGTGCTGTAGTATTGCCACACGGTACTGGTAAAGTACAACGCGTTCTTGTATTTGCAAAAGGCGAAAAAGCAAAAGAAGCAGAAGCTGCTGGCGCTGACTTCGTAGGCGATGCAGACATGATCGCGAAAATCCAAGGTGGCTGGTTCGACTTTGACGTCGTAGTAGCTACTCCTGACATGATGGGTGAAGTAGGGAAATTGGGTCGTGTACTCGGTCCAAAAGGCCTGATGCCAAACCCTAAAACCGGTACAGTTACTTTCGACGTAACCAAAGCGGTTAACGAAATCAAAGCCGGTAAAATCGAGTACCGCGTAGACAAGGCAGGTAACATCCACGCTCCGATCGGAAAAGTGTCTTTCGACGCTGACAAGCTGGCTGAAAACCTGGCTGCTCTGACAGAAGCGCTGAACCGTGCGAAACCGGCTGCAGCAAAAGGTGTTTACATGAAAAATGTAACCCTGAGCTCTACAATGGGTCCTGGTGTACGCGTAGCTGTAAAATAATGACGCTTGACTTCCTTTTGGGGAGTTGTTAAGATAGTTCCTGTTGACGAAAAGAATATGCCGTAGACAGAAGGTGCGGTGCTTGCAAGAGTAACGCTTAATATCCCTCCGAGGCGTGTAATGTACGAATGAGGAAATGTGGATTTCCTTTGACGATAGAGCATTATGCCCTCGTGATGTCTGCGAGGGCATTCTTCTTTTTCCAGGATTAGAGCACGGGAGGTGTAAACAATGGCAGAAATTCGTCCAACCGTTATTCGTGAAGAAAAGGTACAAGCGATCAACGAAATCGCAACCAAGCTCCGCGAGAGCCAAACCACAGTGGTGGCTGACTACCGCGGTCTGACTGTAGCCCAAGTTACCGAGCTCCGCAAACAACTGCGTGAAGCTGGTGTTGAGTTCCAGGTGTTGAAAAACTCCCTGACTCGTCTGGCTACCGAGAAGGAAAACCTGACTGAACTGGATCAATATCTGACTGGCCCGAACGCTCTGGCGTTCTCCAAAGACGATGTTGTCGCTCCAGCAAAAATCATCGCGGAATTTGCGAAGAAAAACGAAAAGCTGGAAATCAAGGGTGGCGTGATCGAAGGCAAAGTAGTTGGTGCAGAGCAAATCAAAGCACTGGCGACTCTTCCTTCCCGCGAAGGTCTCTTGTCCATGCTTCTCTCCGTCCTGCAAGCTCCAATGCGCAACGTTGCGCTGGCAATCAAAGCAGTGGCCGAGCAAAAAGAAGGTCAAGGCGCGTAATCGTCTGATCGGGTAAAGCTTACACAAATACTATTCCATGAATGGAGGATTTCAAAATGTCTAAAGAGCAAATCTTGGAAGCCATTAAAGGCATGTCCGTTCTCGAACTGAACGACCTGGTAAAAGCAATCGAAGAAGAATTCGGCGTAACTGCTGCTGCTCCTGTAGCTGTAGTTGCTGGTGGCGCTGCTGAAGCTGCTGCTGAGCAAACTGAATTCACTGTAACCCTGGTAAGCGGCGGCGCTTCCAAAATCAACGTAATCAAAGTTGTTCGCGAACTGACTGGTCTGGGTCTGAAAGAAGCGAAAGACCTGGTAGACAACGCTCCAAAAACACTCAAAGAGGGCGTTTCCAAAGAAGAAGCAGAATCTCTCAAAGCAAAACTCGAAGAAGCTGGCGCACAAGTAGAAGTGAAGTAAGTTAGCTTTCTTTAGAAATTCCCCTTGCCTGCGGCAGGGGGTTTTTCTGTAAGGGGACGGCGAGTGTTTTCCAATCGATGAGGAAGGGTGAATCACACGTGGCAGATCACTATTACACCAATCGGCCGGGGGCAGCGCATGACGAGCAGCAGTTTTCGTTTGTGCTGCGCGGGAAGGAGCTGCGCTTCATCACGGACGCAGGCGTTTTTTCCCGGGACCGGATTGACTTTGGAAGTGTATTGCTCATCGAAAACATGGAGATCGGCAGTCATGCGCGTGTGCTGGATGTGGGCTGTGGCTACGGGCCGATCGGCTTGACGGCTGCCACGCTTGCGGATCAGGGGCGGGTGACGATGATCGACGTGAATGAGCGTGCGGTTGACCTGGCTCGTCGGAATGCCGAAAGAAACGGGATCAAAAATGTTGAGGTGCGGGTCAGTGACGTTTACAGCGCCGTGCAAGGCGAGCAGTACGACGTCATTTTGACCAATCCGCCGATTCGGGCGGGCAAGGAAATTGTGCATCGTATTTTTACTGAAGGACATGCGCTGCTCGTGGAAGATGGAGAGATGTGGGTAGTGATTCAGAAAAAGCAAGGCGCTCCGTCTGCTCTGAAGAAGCTGCAAGAGACGTACCGTGAAGTGATTGAAGTGGATCGGGAAAAGGGATACTCCATCTTTCGGGCAATCAAATAGTCAAGCGACAATCCTTAGAAAAGTTTTCTTGACGTGAATATTTGATTGTGGTAGCATTATAAAATGTCAATATGGGATAAATGTCTATTTTTCAGCAATTCCCTGTCTGTCAAGCGTTTCTACTTTTTTCCTGAAAGAGGAATGTTTGTGTAAAAACATGGGAATTCTTTTAAAATAGATTTTCTCTGGGTTAAAAATGGTTGATGCTGCTTTAACCCATTTTTATTTTAAGGTGTTCGCTCGCGATTGCAAGATTGCCGAATGCCAAGTTTCTATGTGTGAAAACACAACCTGAGGGGTGAATAAGTTGGCAGGTAAAGTGATTCAAAGTGGCCGACACCGCCAGCGTCGTACGTATTCACGTATTAACGAAGTGCTGGGCCTTCCAAATCTCATCGAGATTCAGCAAAAGTCCTACCAATGGTTCCTTGATGAGGGGCTCCGTGAGATGTTCCAAGACATTTCGCCAATCCAGGACTTCACTGGCAATCTCGTGCTGGAGTTTATCGACTACAGTTTGGGAGAGCCGAAGTACGATGTTGACGAGTCGAAAGAACGTGACGTCACCTATGCGGCGCCTCTGCGTGTGAAGGTACGTTTGTTGAACAAAGAGACGGGAGAAGTGAAGGAACAAGAAGTCTTCATGGGGGATTTCCCGCTCATGACCGAAACGGGAACCTTCATTATTAATGGTGCTGAGCGCGTAATCGTCAGCCAGCTTGTTCGTTCCCCCAGTGTATATTACAACACCAAAGTGGACAAAAACGGCAAGCAGACGTTTACAGCTACGGTAATCCCGAACCGGGGTGCGTGGCTGGAGCTGGAGACCGATGCGAAAGACGTAATTTATGTCCGCATCGACCGTACGCGAAAAATCCCGGTAACGGTTCTTTTGCGTGCACTCGGCTTTGGTTCCGACATTGAGATTCTCAACTTGCTGGGTGAAGATGAGTACATCAAGAACACGCTGGAAAAAGACAACACCGACTCTACGGAAAAAGCGCTCATCGAAATTTACGAGCGTCTGCGTCCGGGCGAGCCGCCAACAGTCGAAAACGCGAAGAGCCTCTTGATCTCTCGCTTCTTCGATCCAAAGCGCTATGACCTGGCATCTGTAGGTCGTTACAAAATGAACAAAAAGCTTCATCTGAAAAACCGTCTGTACAACCAGCGCCTGGCTGAGACATTGGTCGATACCACCACAGGTGAAATTTTCGCCGAAGCGGGTCAAATGATTGACCGTCGTCTACTGGATCGCATCCTGCCAGCGCTTGAAGGCAACGTCGGCTATCTGGACGTTCGCACGCATGGCGGCGTTTTGGAAGAGGATACGATTCGTCTGCAATCCATCAATATTTTCTCTCCGATTGAAGATGGCAAGATCATCAAGGTGATCGGAAACGGGAACGTAGATAAATCTGTCAAGCATATTACGCCGGCGGACATCGTAGCGGCGATCAACTACTTCATGAACCTGCTGCACGGTGTCGGTTCCACGGACGATATTGACCACTTGGGCAACCGTCGTCTGCGTTCCGTGGGTGAGCTTTTGCAAAACCAGTTCCGTATCGGTTTGTCCCGTATGGAGCGCGTGGTGCGCGAGCGCATGTCCATCCAGGATCAGAACCAGATTACGCCGCAGGCTCTGATTAACATCCGTCCAGTGATCGCATCGCTGAAGGAGTTCTTCGGAAGCTCGCAGCTTTCCCAGTTCATGGATCAAACGAACCCGTTGGCCGAACTGACGCACAAACGCCGTCTGTCCGCTCTCGGACCGGGTGGTTTGACGCGTGAGCGCGCAGGCTTCGAAGTGCGCGACGTTCACCACTCTCACTATGGCCGTATGTGTCCAATTGAGACGCCGGAGGGTCCGAATATCGGGTTGATTAACTCGCTGTCGTCCTTTGCGCGCATCAACGACTACGGCTTTATCGAGACACCGCGCCGCAAGGTAGACCCGGAAACAGGCTTTGTTCTGAACGACATCGTTTATCTGACTGCGGATGAAGAAGACGTGTTCAACGTGGCGCAGGCGAACCAGCCTCTCGATGAGGATGGCCGCTTTGTCAACGACATGGTTATCTGCCGTCGTAAAGGCGAGATCTTGAGCGTGCCGCGCGACAAGGTAGACTTCATGGACGTATCGCCGAAGCAGGTTGTATCCGTGGCGACCGCGCTCATTCCGTTCCTGGAGAACGATGACGCGAACCGCGCGCTGATGGGTTCCAACATGCAGCGGCAGGCCGTTCCGCTTTTGATTCCACAAGCGCCGTTCGTCGGTACAGGCATGGAACACAAAGCAGCGCAAGACTCCGGTGTGGCGATCGTCGCGAAGCATCCGGGCCAGGTTGAGCGCGTAACGGCTCGCGAAATCTGGGTTCGCCGCTACAAAGAAATCGACGGCAAGAAAGTAGCCGGAGACATCGACAAATACAAATTGCACAAGTTCATCCGTTCCAACCAAGGTACTTGCATCAACCAGCGCCCGATCGTAAGACGCGGAGACTGGATTGAAAAAGGCGATATCATTGGTGACGGTCCATCCACCGAAAAAGGTGAATTGGCACTGGGACGTAACGTAATCGTCGCGTTTATGACGTGGGAAGGTTACAACTACGAGGATGCGATTCTCCTTAGCGAGAAGCTTGTGAAGGATGACGTTTACACGTCGATCCATATTGAAGAATACGAGTCCGAAGCTCGCGACACCAAACTGGGTCCAGAGGAAATCACCCGCGATATTCCAAACGTCGGGGAAGACGCTCTGAAAAACCTGGATGAGCGCGGTATTATCCGCGTCGGTGCGGAGATCCAGGACGGCGATATCCTCGTTGGTAAAGTAACGCCTAAAGGGGTTACCGAGCTGACTGCGGAAGAACGCCTCCTGCACGCTATCTTCGGGGAAAAAGCTCGTGAAGTTCGCGATACATCCCTGCGCGTGCCGCACGGTGGTTCCGGTATTGTTGTAGACGTAAAAGTATTTACGCGTGAGAACGGCGACGAGCTGCCTCCAGGCGTAAACCAACTGGTACGTGTCTATATCGCCCAAAAACGGAAAATTTCCGTGGGTGACAAAATGGCCGGACGACATGGTAACAAAGGGGTTATCGCGCGGATCATGCCAGAAGAGGATATGCCATTCCTCCCAGACGGCTCTCCGGTTGAAATCGTCCTGAACCCGCTCGGCGTACCTTCGCGTATGAACATCGGTCAGGTATTGGAGACGCACCTGGGTATGGCGGCGAAGCTTCTCGGCATCCACGTGGCGACACCTGTATTCGACGGTGCCCGTCAGGCGGAAGTATTCGAGACGTTGGAAGAGGCTGGCCTCGACCGCGATGGTAAAACCATCTTGTACGATGGACGTACAGGTGAACCGTTCGATCGTCGTGTAACGGTCGGATGCGTATACATGCTGAAACTGGCTCACTTGGTGGATGACAAAATCCACGCTCGTTCTACTGGTCCATACTCTCTCGTTACCCAGCAGCCATTGGGTGGTAAAGCCCAGTTCGGCGGACAGCGTTTCGGGGAGATGGAGGTTTGGGCATTGGAAGCTTACGGTGCAGCCTACACCTTGCAGGAAATCCTCACCGTCAAGTCGGATGACGTCGTGGGCCGTGTGAAGACGTACGAAGCGATTGTCAAAGGTGAAAACGTACCAGAGCCAGGTGTTCCTGAATCGTTCAAGGTTCTTATCAAGGAACTGCAAAGCTTGGGTATGGACGTGAAGATCCTGTCCGGTGACGAGCAGGAGATTGAAATGCGGGAAATGGAAGACGAGGATGAAGGCAACGGTGAAAAACTGAACCTCGTTCTCGAAGGTGGAAGCTTGAACGACGAGTAAGATTCCGGTACAAAGGGAGGTAACGCCCTGTGATAGACGTGAACAACTTCGAATATATGAAGATCGGCTTGGCTTCCCCCGATAAGATCCGTTCGTGGTCTTTCGGGGAAGTGAAAAAGCCAGAGACGATCAACTACCGCACACTGAAACCGGAAAAAGACGGCTTGTTCTGCGAACGCATCTTTGGACCGACCAAGGACTGGGAGTGCCATTGCGGTAAGTACAAGCGTGTACGTTATAAAGGTGTAGTGTGCGACCGTTGCGGCGTGGAAGTGACCCGCGCCAAAGTACGGCGTGAGCGCATGGGGCATATTGAGCTGGCTGCCCCAGTTTCTCACATCTGGTATTTCAAAGGGATTCCAAGCCGCATGGGCTTGGTGCTCGACATGTCCCCGCGTTCCCTGGAAGAAGTTATCTACTTCGCTTCTTATGTAGTAACCGATCCAGGTGACACACCACTCGATAAAAAGCAGTTGCTCTCGGAAAAGGAGTACCGCAACTATCGGGAGAAATACGGCCACTCTTTCCAAGCGATGATGGGGGCGGAGGCGATCAAGCGCCTGCTCGCGGAAATCGATCTGGACAAAGACGTGGAAATGCTGAAGGAAGACCTGAAAACAGCACAAGGCCAACGTCGCAACCGCGCGATCAAGCGCCTGGAAGTGCTGGAGGCATTCCGCAACTCCGGCAACCACCCGGATTGGATGGTTCTGGACGTTTTGCCGGTAATCCCGCCAGAGCTTCGTCCGATGGTTCAGTTGGATGGTGGACGTTTTGCCACTTCCGACCTGAACGATCTGTACCGTCGCGTAATCAACCGGAATAACCGTCTGAAGCGCCTGCTCGAACTGGGTGCTCCTGACATTATCGTACAAAACGAAAAACGGATGCTGCAGGAAGCAGTAGACGCGCTCATCGACAACGGCCGCCGCGGTCGTCCGGTGACTGGCCCAGGTAATCGTCCGCTGAAATCTCTCAGCCACATGCTGAAAGGTAAACAAGGACGTTTCCGCCAAAACCTGCTCGGTAAGCGTGTTGACTACTCCGGACGTTCCGTTATCGTTGTAGGACCTAACCTGAAGATGTACCAGTGCGGTCTGCCAAAAGAAATGGCGCTGGAACTTTTTAAACCGTTCGTGATGAAAGAGCTGGTTTCCAAAGGACTCGCTCACAACATCAAGAGCGCCAAGCGCAAGGTAGAGCGCGTTCAGCCTGAAGTATGGGACGTTCTTGAAGACGTCATTCGCGAGCATCCAGTGCTTCTGAACCGTGCCCCCACCTTGCACCGTCTGGGTATCCAGGCTTTCGAACCGGTACTGGTTGAAGGCCGCGCGATCCGTCTGCATCCGCTCGTTTGTACAGCGTACAACGCGGACTTCGACGGTGACCAGATGGCGGTTCACGTTCCGTTGTCTGCAGAGGCGCAGGCGGAAGCCCGCATCCTCATGCTGGCAGCGCAAAACATCTTGAACCCGAAAGACGGTAAACCAGTAGTAACGCCATCCCAGGACATGGTGCTTGGTTCTTACTATCTGACACTGGAACGTGAAGGCGACAAAGGCGAGGGTACGATTTATCGCGATCCTCACGATGCGATTGCCGCTTACCAGCAAGGCTTTATCAGCCTGCATACGCGCATCGCTCTGCCAGCGAAGCGCCTGAACAAAACCAGCTTTACCGAGCGCCAGCAGAACGCGCTCATCGTAACAACGGTCGGGAAAGTGATCTTCAACGAAATCTTCCCGCCAGAGCTGCCGTACATCAACGTACCAACCAAAGCGAACCTGCAAAACATGGTTCCTGACGAATACTTTATTTTCGATAAAGGCGTCAACGTTACCGAGTTCATCAAGAACCTGCCTGATCCGGGCGCGGTGAAAAAAGGCTTCTTGGGAACGATCATTTCCGAGTGCTTCCGTCGCTTCGGTACGATGAAAACGTCCATGATCCTCGACAAGATCAAGGAACTGGGCTTCACGTACTCGACAAAAGCCGGTATTACCATCGCGGTAGCGGACATTGCCGTACCAGAGAAGAAGAAAGACATTCTGGAAGAAGCGGATAAAAAGGTTGCAACCGTCATGACGCAGTTCCGTCGCGGTCTGATTACCGAAGACGAGCGTTACGACCGTGTCATCTCGATCTGGTCCAAAGCCAAGGACGAAGTAACCGACGTACTCATGAAGTCCATGGACAAATTCAATGCGATCTTCATGATGGCGAACTCCGGTGCCCGCGGTAACGTGTCCCAGATCACACAGCTCGCTGGTATGCGCGGTCTGATGGCGAACCCGTCCGGCCGAATCATCGAGTTGCCGATCAAATCCAACTTCCGTGAAGGTCTGACCGTATTGGAGTACTTTATCTCCACGCACGGTGCGCGGAAAGGTCTCGCCGATACGGCGCTGCGTACTGCGGACTCGGGTTACTTGACCCGTCGTCTCGTAGACGTTGCTCAAGACGTGATCGTCCGCGAAAAAGATTGCGGTACGGATAAAGGGATCCGTGTTACAGCGATCAAGGATGGCCGGGAAGAAATCGAGAAGCTGTCTGACCGTCTGGTTGGACGTACATGCTTTGAGACATTGCGCCATCCGGAAACAAACGAAGTCATCGTCGGCCGCAACGAGGAAATTACTGAAGAAGTTGCCGAGTATATCGAAAAAGTGGGCATCACAAGTGTCTACATCCGCAACGTACTCGCTTGCCGCACCAGCCATGGTGTCTGCAAACTGTGCTACGGACGCAACCTGGCAACCGGAGCCGAGGTGGAAGTGGGAGAAGCGGTTGGTATTATCGCCGCTCAGTCCATTGGTGAGCCTGGTACCCAGCTGACCATGCGTACCTTCCATACCGGTGGGGTTGCCGGAGACGATATTACCCAAGGTTTGCCGCGTATTCAAGAGCTGTTTGAAGCGCGCAATCCAAAAGGTCAGGCCGTTATTTCCGAAATCGACGGGGAAGTTGTCGACATTCGCGAAGGCAAGGACCGTCGTGAAATCGAAGTTCGCGGGGAAGCGGAAAGCAAAGTGTACTCTGCTCCATACGGTGCGCGTATCAAGGTATCTGTCGGTACCAAGCTGAGTGCCGGTGACGAGCTCACGGAAGGTTCCGTAGACCCGAAAGAAATGCTCAAAGTTCGCGGCATGCGCGGCGTTTCCAACTACATTTTGCAAGAGGTACAAAAAGTTTACCGCATGCAGGGTGTAGAAATTAACGACAAGCACGTTGAGGTTATGATCCGTCAGATGCTCCGCAAGCTGCGCGTCATCGACAGCGGAGACACAGACCTCCTGCCAGGCTCCTATGTGGAAGTTCCGGAGTTTGAGCAAGCGAACGCAAAAGTTCTCCTCGAAGGCAAAAACCCGGCAGTAGGCCGTCCGGTTCTTTTGGGGATTACAAAAGCATCCCTGGAAACCGACTCCTTCCTGTCGGCAGCTTCGTTCCAGGAGACGACTCGCGTTCTTACCGATGCAGCGATCAAAGGAAAAGTGGATCGCCTGCTCGGCCTGAAAGAAAACGTGATTATCGGGAAACTCGTTCCGGCAGGTACCGGTATGTCCCGTTATCGCAATGTAAAAGTAGCTAGTCAGGTTGATTACGAAGCAGAACAGGAAGCTCTGAAAGCAGAGCAGGAAGCAGTTTCTGTCGAGTAATAACAGGAGTGGCGCCCGTCAAAATTTGGTGGGCGCCTTCCTGAATAAAAATATGAGCTGGGCGTTGACAACAACTGACCCACCTGATATTATATTCAAGTGTGCCTGACATCTGTACTTTGGAGGATATGAGAATCATGTCTTATGAAAAAGTAGAGCGGGCCAAGGAGTTGACGATCGGTATCAAGCAAACGATGAAAGCCGTGGAAAACCTCCAGGTTGAAGCAGTTTACATCGCGGCTGATGCTGACAGACGTTTGACCCAAAAAGTCGAGCTCCTTTGCAAAGAGAAGGGTGTTCCAGTCATTCATGTAGATTCCATGCGCCGGTTAGGCAAAGCGTGCGGAATTGAAGTGGGAGCGGCTACCGCTGCGATTAAGAAAAGTGGTTAACGATGTTTTTGTCTGTTACGCAGTGCGTAAAAGGTGGACAAGAACTTTCTATTTGGCCTAAAAATGACTCACCTGGATCTGTGGTCTTGAAGATTGGGTATTAAGAAGGGAGGTAACATCATGCCTACAATTAACCAATTGGTGCGTAAAGGTCGCGAGGACAAGGTTGTGAAGTCGAAGTCCCCAGCTCTGCAAAAAGGGTACAACAGCTTCAAGAAAAGCCAAACCAACCAAAGCTCTCCTCAAAAACGTGGTGTTTGCACGCGTGTAGGTACCATGACTCCGAAAAAACCGAACTCCGCGTTGCGTAAATACGCTCGTGTGCGTTTGACAAACGGAATCGAGGTAACAGCTTACATCGGTGGTATTGGCCACAACCTGCAAGAGCACAGCGTCGTGCTGGTGCGCGGCGGTCGTGTAAAAGACTTGCCAGGGGTACGCTACCATATCGTTCGTGGTGCACTTGACACTGCAGGCGTTAACAACCGTAAACAAGGTCGTTCCAAATACGGTACAAAACGTCCAAAACCAGGTCAAGCGGCTGCAGCAGCGAAAAAGAAATAAGAAAAACGCCTGTGAAGTGGCGTGAATTTATACCGAAAAGAAGGAGGGAATACGATGCCTCGTAAAGGTCCTGTAACCCGTCGTGACGTGTTGCCTGATCCTATTTACAACAGCAAGCTGGTTACTCGTTTGATTAACCGCCTGATGTTGGATGGCAAACGCGGTGTAGCGCAAAATATTCTCTACAACGCATTCACCATCATTCAGGAGCGCACTGGTCGCAACCCGATGGAAGTGTTTGAAGAAGCACTGAAAAACGTAATGCCTGTACTGGAAGTTAAAGCTCGCCGTGTAGGTGGTGCTAACTACCAAGTACCAATCGAAGTAAAACCGGAGCGCCGTACTACTCTTGGTTTGCGTTGGCTGGTTAACTACTCCCGTAGCCGTGGAGAGAAAACCATGGAACAACGTCTGGCTAACGAGATCATGGACGCAGCTAACAACACCGGTGCAGCAGTTAAAAAGCGTGAAGACACGCACAAGATGGCTGAAGCGAACAAAGCGTTTGCTCACTATCGCTGGTAGGAAATTGAATCGGGTGTCCGTTTTGGATACCCGTTTATTCAAAAACTCGAGTATGGAAGGAGCATACCTGAATGGCTCGCGAGTTCTCTTTGCCGAATACGCGTAATATCGGTATCATGGCTCACATCGATGCTGGTAAGACGACAACGACTGAGCGTATTCTGTTCTACACCGGTCGCGTTCACAAGATTGGTGAGGTGCACGAAGGTGCAGCAACCATGGACTGGATGGAACAAGAGCAAGAGCGCGGTATCACCATCACTTCGGCTGCTACTACCGCTCAATGGAATGGCCATCGTATTAACATCATCGACACGCCAGGCCACGTAGACTTCACTGTAGAAGTTGAGCGCTCCCTGCGCGTTCTTGACGGTGCTGTAACCGTTTTTGACGCAAAAGGTGGCGTTGAGCCGCAAACCGAAACCGTATGGCGCCAAGCTGACCGCTACGGCGTACCGCGTATGTGCTACATCAACAAAATGGATATCTTGGGCGCTAACTTTGATATGTGCTTGGAGCAGATCAAAACTCGTCTGGGTGCAAATCCAGTAGCAGTTCAATATCCAATCGGAGCAGAAGACCAATTCAAAGGTATGGTTGACCTGATCGAAATGAAGGCAATCATCTATACCGATGACCTGGGCAAAACTTCCGATGCTACCGAAATCCCTGCTGAGCTGAAAGACAAGTGCGAAGAGCTGCGTCTGGCACTGGTTGAAGCGGCTGCGGAACAAGACGAAGAGCTGATGATGAAGTACTTGGAAGGCGAAGAGCTGACCAACGACGAAATCCGTGCGGCTCTGCGCAAAGGTACCATTGAGTGCAAACTGACTCCTGTAATGTGCGGATCTTCCTACCGTAACAAAGGTGTTCAGCCTATGCTGGACAACGTTGTTCGTTATCTGCCATCTCCAGTAGACATCCCTGCAATCAAAGGTACTTTGCCTGACACTGAAGATGAAGTTGAACGTCCTGCAGACGACAACGGTCCGTTCTCTGCTCTTGCCTTCAAGATCATGACTGACCCGTACGTAGGCCGTCTGACCTTCTTCCGCGTTTACTCCGGCGTACTGAACTCCGGTTCTTACGTTCTGAACTCCACAAAAGGTAAACGCGAACGTGTAGGTCGTATCCTGCAAATGCACGCAAACCACCGCGAAGAGATCCAAACGGTTTACTCCGGTGACATCGCTGCGGCTGTAGGTTTGAAAGATACGACAACTGGTGATACTCTGTGTGATGAAAAGGCTCCTGTAATCCTCGAGTCTATGGAATTCCCAGAGCCAGTTATCTCTGTTGCGATCGAACCAAAATCCAAAGCAGACCAAGACAAGATGGGTATCGGCCTGTCCAAGCTGGCTGAAGAGGATCCAACGTTCAGAACCCGCACAGACGAAGAGACTGGTCAAACAATCATCTCCGGTATGGGTGAGCTTCACCTGGAGATCATTGTTGACCGTCTGAAACGCGAATTTAAAGTCGAGTCGAACGTAGGTGCGCCACAAGTAGCTTACCGTGAAACATTCCGTAAAGCTGCGAAAGTGGAAGGTAAATTCGTTCGCCAGTCCGGTGGTCGTGGTCAATACGGTCACGTTTGGGTGGAGTTCGAACCACTCGAACCAGGACAAGGCTTCCAATTCGAAAACAAAATCGTCGGTGGTGTGGTACCGCGCGAATACATCCCTGCTGTTCAAGCGGGTATCGAAGAAGCGATGAAAAATGGTGTTCTCGCCGGCTTCCCGCTGGTTGACATCAAAGCTACGATCGTAGACGGTAGCTACCATGATGTCGACTCCTCCGAGATGGCGTTTAAAGTAGCAGGTTCTCTCGCTCTGAAAGAAGCTGCGAAAAAATGTGGCGCTGTATTGCTCGAGCCAATCATGAAAGTAGAAGTTACAATGCCGGAAGAGTACATGGGCGACGTAATGGGCGACCTGAACTCCCGCCGCGGTCGTATCGAAGGTATGGAAGCTCGTGCGAATGCACAAGTAATCCGTGCGATGGTACCACTGTCCGAGATGTTCGGTTACTCCACAGTTCTTCGTTCCCGTACCCAAGGCCGTGGCGTTTACTCCATGGTGATCGACCACTACGAAGAAGTACCTAAATTCATCGCTGAAGAGATCATTAAGAAATCGAAAGGCGAATAATTTACGGTTCCGCTTTATCTTGAATCAGGAAAGGTTTACAATGTTTAAGGTACAACCCTTGATAGGGTAAACCTTTCTTACCTATAAAACCCTTATCATTTAAGGAGGCTTTAGCTCTCATGGCAAAAGAAAAATTTGAGCGTAATAAACCACACGTTAACATCGGTACCATCGGTCACGTTGACCACGGTAAAACTACCCTGACTGCTGCGATCACTACTGTATTGGCGCAACAAGGTAAAGCAAAAGCTATGGCTTATGACAGCATCGATGCTGCTCCAGAAGAAAAAGAGCGCGGTATCACCATCAACACCGCTCACGTTGAGTACGAAACTGAAAACCGTCACTATGCTCACGTTGACTGCCCTGGTCACGCTGACTACGTGAAAAACATGATTACCGGTGCTGCTCAAATGGACGGCGCTATCCTGGTTGTATCCGCGGCTGACGGCCCAATGCCACAAACTCGCGAACACATCCTGCTGTCCCGCCAAGTAGGCGTACCTTACATCGTAGTATTCATGAACAAATGCGACATGGTAGACGATGAAGAGTTGCTCGAACTGGTTGAAATGGAAATCCGTGACCTGCTCTCCCAATACGAGTTCCCAGGCGACGATATCCCAGTAATCAAAGGTTCCGCTAAAGAAGCTCTCGACAACCCAACTGGCGAATGGGCTCAAAAAGTTGTTGAACTGATGGACGCTGTTGACAACTACATCCCAACTCCTGAGCGCGCAACTGACAAGCCTTTCCTGATGCCAGTTGAGGACGTGTTCACAATCACTGGTCGTGGTACAGTTGCTACTGGCCGTGTAGAGCGCGGTATCGTTAAAGTCGGTGACCAAGTAGAAATCGTTGGTCTGGCTGAAGAAACTCGCTCCACAACTGTAACTGGTGTTGAGATGTTCCGCAAATTGCTGGATCAAGCTCAAGCTGGTGACAACATCGGTGCCCTGCTGCGCGGTGTTGAGCGTAAAGACATCGAGCGTGGACAATGCTTGGCGAAACCAGGTTCCGTTAAGCCTTACACCAAGTTCAAAGCAGAAGTTTACGTTCTGTCCAAAGAAGAGGGCGGACGTCACACTCCTTTCTTTGCTAACTACCGTCCACAATTCTACTTCCGTACAACTGACGTAACAGGTATCATCCAACTGCCAGAAGGCGTTGAAATGATTATGCCTGGCGACAACACTGAGTTCACCGTTGAACTGATCGCTCCAGTAGCGATGGAACAAGGTACTCGCTTCGCGATCCGCGAAGGTGGCCGTACAGTAGGCGCTGGCGTTGTAGCTTCTATCGACGCGTAAGATTTACTGATACGTACAAAAACCCGACAGCATTTGTTGTCGGGTTTTTCTTTTTGTATGACAGGGTCTCATCAATTTTCTGCATCGTTCCCATCAAAATGATTCAATAAGCCGGCGACTGGCCGTGTGCTACAATACGATCAGTGGATGGGGGATAGAGAAATGCAAAACAAGGAGAAGTTGTTGTTTTTCATGCTGATCGGCGTTGTCACGCTTTGGGGCTTGAACGTGGTAATGGTGAAATACCTCGCCACGTTTCCGCCGCTCTACGTTGCTGCGATTCGGATGACGGTAGCGGGAGTATGCCTGGCACCTATTATTTATAAATACAAAACGAATCTGCGTTTGAAAAAAGGCGACTGGCTGCTGATCGCGGGTGTGGGAGCCAGCTCGATTGCGCTGCACCAGATCACTCTGGCGGCAGGCGTCCAGACGACAACGGCAGGCAACGCTTCGCTGATTTTGGGGTTGAATCCTTTGGCGACAGCTTTGCTGGCGATGATCTTTCTCGGCGAAGCCATGTCGTGGCAAAAAGGGCTCGGTATTGGCGTAGGCTTTGCGGGAGTGCTGATTGTGGTCATTTCCCAGCACGGAGGTTTTCATATGAACGGCTGGGGCGACGCCATCATGTTTTTCTCCATGCTCATGTATGTAACAGGAGGCTTGCTGATCCGCAAGCTGGTTGTCCGCGGAGTGCCTGTGCTGCTGATTACGGCCTTGTCGCAAATGTTCGGGATCGTCTTTTTGTGGGCGGCAGCGCTCGTGCAACAGCCGGCATCGTACTATTTTTCCCTGGAGGTATCGCCGTTCCAGTGGCTGGTGATCTTCGTCTCAGGCGCACTTTCCACCGCGCTCGGCTCGGTCGGCTGGAACTACGGCATCCGCCAACTGGGAGCCAGCCGAACAGCCGTATTTTTGAACGGAATGCCAATGGCCAGCCTGCTGTTCGCCGCACTGTTTCTCGGAGAGCAACTGAAGCTCGTGCACGTGCTCGCGCTGTTTATGATTGTAGGTGGGGTGTACCTCGGTTCGCGCAATTTGGTTAAGCCGACCCCGGTTCCATCCAAAGCAGCTCCCGAACTAACGACAAAAGCGTAGGATATCCTACGCTTTTTCTTCTTGGTCCCACTTGTTCACCATATGATAAGCAGTCAAACGCAGCCGCTCAAAAATTTGTTCCCGAAGCTCGCCTTCCAGCCCGGTTTTGTCCATGGCGGTTTTCATACAAGCCAGCCAGGCTTCCGCTTGGACAGGGCCGATCGGAAAGCGCATGTGGCGTGCGCGCAGCATCGGATGCCCGTGGCGCTCTGTATAGAGAGCCGGGCCGCCGAGAAACTGTGTGAGAAACTGATATTGGCGTTCTTTTACTTCCGTGAAGTCTTCAGGGAAAAGGGGAGCAAGATCAGGGTGCCGGGCAACCAGATCGTAAAAGGCATCAACAAGACGAGCCAACGTATCGGCCCCGCCAATCATTTCATACGGAGTGCGAATGGATTCAGACATACAGACAGCCTCCTTTGCTTAGACAGCTCATTCCTTAGTATAACGTCTTCTTTCTATTATAGATAGGACGGGAGGAAGTTGGCAGGTAATCCCGCTTGCCTTTCTGCCGGGAAATCAGTAATATGGACGAGGTGAGTCTTTCAGTAGGCTCGCGTGTACAAAAAATGTGCGGGAGACCAAGAAATCACTTGCGTTGCCCAGATATTTTTAGTACAATATTGAATGTTGGTCATGGACTTGCGATGATGTGGGAGGTTGCTGACACACCCGGCCCCTTTGCCATGACCGGGGTGCAGGATATTTCCACGGAGAAATGTCTGTTTAATAAATGGGCGAAAAAGGAGGGACTAAAATGGCAAAGCAAAAGATTCGTATTCGTTTGAAGGCGTATGATCACAAAATCCTCGATCAATCCGCAGAGAAAATCGTGGACACAGCGAAGCGTTCCGGAGCAAACGTATCCGGCCCAATCCCGCTTCCGACCGAGAAAGCAGTTTATACGATCCTGCGTGCGGTGCACAAGTACAAAGATTCTCGCGAGCAATTCGAGATGCGTACTCACAAACGTTTGATCGACATCTTGAACCCTACACCACAAACAGTAGATGCTTTGATGCGTCTGGATCTGCCATCCGGTGTAGACATCGAGATCAAACTGTAAGGTCCCAAAAAGCGATACACGCGCAGACGTTGTCTTGATAAGCGTGTTATACCAAGCAACAAACCCTTAAAATGGCACCCCTGCGCATCGGTGGGGACTTGATACAACATAAAAACGTTTTTTTACTGAAATAAGCACAGGAGGTGGCACAAATGACCAAAGGAATCTTAGGGAAAAAACTTGGCATGACTCAAGTTTTTGGTCCAAACGGAACAGCGATCGCTGTAACGGTTATCGAAGCAGGTTCTAACGTGGTTCTTCAAAAGAAAGATGTGGAGAACGATGGCTACGAAGCGATTCAAATCGGCTTCGAAGACAAAAAAGAACAGCGCGCTAACAAGCCGGAAAAAGGACATGCAGCAAAAGCTAACACTGCTCCTAAGCGCTTCGTTCGCGAAATTCGCGGAGTTAACCTCGCTGATTACGAGGTTGGTCAAGAGTTGAAAGTAGACATTTTTGCCGAGGGAGACATCGTTGACGTGTCTGGCGTAACCAAGGGTAAAGGTTTCCAAGGTGCGATCAAACGTCACAACCAATCCCGCGGTCCTATGGCTCACGGTTCGCGCTACCATCGCGGTCCTGGTTCCATGGGTGCTGTCGCTCCAAACCGCGTTTTCAAAGGTCAAACCCTGCCAGGACAAATGGGTGGCGACAAGGTAACCATCCAAAACCTGGAAGTAATTAAAGTAGATGCTGCTCGCAACCTGATTCTCGTAAAAGGCTCCGTGCCTGGTCCGAAAAACAGTTGTGTACTGGTATCGACGGCAGTCAAGAAACACTAAGGAAAGGAGGAACTGACATGCCGAAAGTAGCTCTTTATAACCAAACTGGTTCTCAAGTTGGCGAAATCGAATTGGCAGATAGCGTATTCGGGATTGAGCCTAACAACGCTGTTCTGTACGATGCGATCGTGATGCAACAAGCATCCCAACGTCAAGGAACACACGATGTAAAGAACCGTTCTGAAGTACGTGGCGGTGGCCGCAAGCCATGGCGCCAAAAAGGTACAGGTCGCGCACGCCAAGGTTCCATTCGCTCTCCGCAATGGAAAGGTGGCGGTGTTGTATTCGGTCCAACTCCGCGCAAATACGGTTACAAACTGAACCGTAAAGTTCGCCGTCTGGCTCTGAAATCCGCACTGTCCGCGAAAGTACAAAACAACGAACT
This sequence comes from Brevibacillus sp. FW306-2-1A-C05A, assembly GCF_058781555.1. NCBI lineage: Bacteria > Bacillati > Bacillota > Bacilli > Caryophanales > Paenibacillaceae > Brevibacillus > Brevibacillus sp. FW306-2-1A-C05A. The sequence goes on along the minus strand of NZ_JBYSWV010000030.1, from coordinate 23,729 downwards.
CCTGGTTCTGGATGCATTGAACTTCGCAGCTCCTAAAACCAAGGAAATGACCGCTGTTTTGAACAACCTGAAAGTAGATCGCAAAGTTCTGATCGTAACTTCCGAGTTCGATCAAAACGTAGCTCTCTCTTCCCGTAACATCCCAGGTGCTAAATTTGTAGATGCTGCAGGCATTAACGTTCTGGATCTGGTAGCGCATGACAAAGTAATCGTGACGAAAGACGCGGTTGCGAAAGTAGAGGAGGTGCTCGCATAATGAAGAGCCTTCATGACGTCCTTAAGCGCCCTGTCATTACCGAGCGCACCACTGATATGATGGCTGAGAAGAAGTACGTTTTCGAAGTACCTCTCAAAGCCAACAAAACCGAAATCAAGCAAGCTGTTGAAAAAGTGTTCGGCGTGAAAGTAGAAGCAGTTAACACTATCCGTGTCCCTGCTAAACCAAAACGCTACGGAAAATACTCCGGTTACACATCCGAGTGGAAGAAAGCAATCGTGAAGCTGACTGATGACAGCAAAGAACTGGCCTTCTACGAGGGAGTATAACCTCGACGACTACCGAAAAGGAGGGTATTAACATGGGTATCAAAAAGTTTAAACCGACTTCTCCTGGTCGTCGCCAAATGACGGTTTCTACTTTCGAGGAGATCACTACGTCGACTCCCGAAAAATCCTTGCTGGCGCCTCTTAGCAAAAAAGCTGGTCGCAACAACCAAGGTAGAATTACCGTACGTCATCAAGGTGGCGGTCATAAACGTAAATACCGTATTATCGACTTCAAGCGTAACAAAGACGGCATCGTAGGTCGCGTAGCTACTATCGAATACGATCCAAACCGTTCCGCTAACATCGCACTTATCAACTACGTTGATGGTGAAAAACGTTACATCCTCGCTCCTCACAACCTGAAAGTTGGAGACGAGATCATTTCCGGAGCAGATGCCGACATCAAAATCGGTAACGCGCTGCCGCTGGAAAAAATCCCGGTAGGTACTACCATCCACAACATCGAGCTGAAACCAGGCAAAGGTGGCCAACTGGTTCGCGCTGCTGGTGCTTCCGCTCAACTGTTGGGTCGTGATGGTGAGTTCGTAATCGTTCGCCTGTCTTCCGGTGAGACTCGCCGCATCCACAACGTATGCCGCGCTACTATCGGTCAAGTAGGTAACCTCGATCACGAACTGCTGAACATCGGTAAAGCAGGACGTTCCCGCTGGTTGGGTATTCGTCCAACTGTTCGCGGTAGCGTAATGAACCCGAACGATCACCCACACGGTGGTGGTGAAGGTCGCGCTCCAATCGGTCGTAAAGCACCTGTTACTCCTTGGGGTAAACCAACCCTGGGTCTCAAGACTCGCAAGAAGAAGAACAAGTCCGACCAATACATCATCCGCCGCCGCAAGAAGTAAGGTAGGCTGATACAATAACCGAACGCCTTTGGCGAAGGGAGGTTCACTAATGGGACGTAGCTTAAAAAAGGGTCCTTTCGTGGATGACCACTTGATGAAAAAAGTTGACGAGCAAAATGAAAAGAACGAGAAACGCGTGATCAAAACCTGGTCTCGTCGTTCCACCATCTTCCCTGAGTTCGTAGGACACACGTTTGCTGTATACGATGGTCGCAAACATGTTCCAGTATACGTATCGGAAGACATGGTTGGTCACAAATTGGGTGAGTTCGCACCAACTCGTACCTTCAAGGGTCACGTCGACAACGACAAGAAATCCAAGAAGCGCTAATTTTCTCTTGACAGAGAGGAGGTACAAAGATGGAAGCAAGAGCAGTTGCTCGCAATATTCGCATTGCGTCTCGTAAAGTCCGCCTGGTGGTTGACTTGATTAGAGGCAAGCAAGTAGGTGAAGCGTTGGCGATCTTGAAACACACGCCAAAAGCAGCTTCTCCAGTTGTTGAAAAGCTCCTGAAGTCGGCTATTGCAAACGCTGAGCACAACTACGAAATGGATCCAAACAGCCTGGTAGTTAGCAAAATCTTCGTGGACCAAGGTCCTACGTTGAAGCGTTTCCGTCCGCGCGCTATGGGTCGCGCAAGCCGCATCCATAAACGCACTAGCCACATCACAGTGGTACTAAACGAGAAATAAGGAGGGATTACGTGTGGGTCAAAAGGTAAGCCCGGTAGGTCTTCGGATCGGTGTCATTCGTGACTGGGAGTCCAAATGGTACGCTGACAAGGACTTCGCAACTCTGTTGCACGAAGACTTGAAAATCCGCAAGTTTGTAAAAGGGCGTCTGAAAGATGCTGCTGTATCCACTATCGAAATCGAACGCGCAGCTAATCGCGTGAACGTAACGATTCACACCGCTAAGCCTGGTATGGTAATTGGTAAAGGTGGGGCAGAGGTAGAAATTCTGCGCAAATCCTTGACTGATTTGACTGGCAAACGCGTTCATATCAATATCAACGAAGTAAAACGTCCGGATCTGGATGCTACTCTGGTAGCTGAAAACATCGCTCGTCAATTGGAAAACCGCATTTCTTTCCGTCGTGCGCAAAAGCAATCGATCACTCGTACGCTGCGTGCAGGTGCTAAAGGTATCAAAACCTTGGTAAGCGGTCGTCTTGGCGGCGCGGACATCGCACGTTCTGAAGGTTACAGCGAAGGTACTGTTCCGCTTCACACTCTGCGTGCCGACATCGACTACGGTACTGCTGAAGCTCATACCACATATGGTCGCATCGGTGTAAAAGTGTGGATCTACCGTGGAGAAGTCCTTCCAGCGAGAAAGAACGTCGCTACTGAGGAAGGAGGCAAGTAATCATGTTGACGCCAAAACGCGTGAAACACCGTAAACAACACCGCGGGAAAATGGCTGGTAACGCAAAAGGCGGTACTACTGTTGCGTTCGGTGAATACGGATTGCAAGCATTGGAGCCATCTTGGGTAACTAACCGTCAGATCGAGGCTGCTCGTATCGCGATGACTCGTTACATCAAGCGTGGCGGTAAAGTGTGGATTAAAATCTTCCCTGACAAGCCAATTACACAAAAGCCGCTCGAAGTACGGATGGGTTCCGGTAAAGGTTCTCCTGAGAAATGGGTAGCGGTAGTGAAGCCAGGCAAGATCATGTTCGAACTTGCTGGCGTACCTGAAGAAGTCGCTCGCGAAGCTATGCGTCTTGCTATGCACAAGCTGCCTATCAAATGCAAATTCGTGAAGCGTGAAGAAGTGGGTGGTGACGCACATGAAGGCTAATGAGTTCCGCAATTTGACCACTGCCGAGATCGAACAAAACGTCGCTTCTTTGAAAGAAGAGTTGTTCAACCTTCGTTTCCAGTTGGCTACAGGTCAACTCGAAACCACATCTCGCATCAAACAAGTGCGTAAGGATATTGCTCGTGCGAAAACCATCCTGCGCCAGAGAGAATTGGGAATCGGCTAATTAAAGGAAGGAGGTTTGAACGATGACCGCAGAACGCAATATGCGTCGATCCGTTGTAGGTCGCGTTGTTTCCGACAAAATGGATAAAACCATTGTTGTGCTTGTTGAAACTTACAAGACACACCCGTTGTACGGCAAACGCGTGAAATACTCCAAAAAGTTCAAGGCTCACGACGAGAACAATACGGCAAAAGTGGGCGACATCGTAGAGTTGATGGAAACTCGTCCTTTGTCCAAAGATAAACGTTTCCGTTTGGTACGTATCGTCGAAGAGGCAGTAATCGTATAAGTCAGATTTTCGGATATCAAATCCGAAAGGAGGAACAGTAAATGATCCAAACTCAGACGAGATTGGCTGTTGCTGACAACTCCGGTGCAAAGGAACTCATGTGCATCAAGGTTCTGGGTGGTTCCGGTCGCAAAACGGCGAACATCGGTGATGTTATCGTGTGCTCCGTAAAATCCGCTACACCCGGCGGCGTTGTCAAGAAAGGTCAAGTAGTTAAAGCAGTTGTAGTTCGCACTGTAAGCGGCGTTCGTCGTCAAGATGGTTCTTACATCCGTTTTGATGAAAATGCAGCGGTAGTCATCAAGGAAGATAAGTCCCCACGTGGTACTCGTATCTTTGGACCAGTAGCTCGTGAGCTCCGCGACAAAGATTTCATGAAGATCATCTCTCTGGCTCCAGAGGTTATCTAATTGAACGGAAAAACTCAGGCAGTTTGTTCGATAGGAGGTGCACCAGGCGATGCACGTTAAAAAAGGCGACACTGTTATCGTAATTGCGGGCAAAGATAAAGGCAAAAAAGGTCGCGTTCTCGCTGCTTATCCGAAGAAAGAACGCGTTCTGGTTGAAGGTATCAACCTCGTGAAGAAACACAGCCGTCCGTCCCAAGCTAACCCGCAAGGTGGCATTGTGACTCAAGAAGCAGCGATTCACGTTTCCAACGTATCTTTGATCGATCCGAAGTCCGGAAAAGCTACTCGCATCGGTTACAAAGTTTTGGATAACGGTAAGAAAGTTCGGTACGCGAAAAAGTCTGGCGAAGTACTCGACAAGTAGTCAGGTTGGAAAGGAGGATATCCTAGATGGCAACAAGATTGAAAGAAAAGTACACAAAAGAAATCGTGCCTAGCCTGATGAGCAAGTTCAACTACACTTCCATCATGCAAGTGCCGAAGGTTGAAAAGATCATCATCAATATGGGTGTTGGCGAAGCGGTAGGTAACGCTAAAACCTTGGATGCTGCGGTTGAAGACCTGCAAACTATTGCTGGACAAAAACCTGTAGTAACTCGCGCAAAGAAATCCATCGCTGGTTTCAAACTGCGTGAAGGTATGCCGATCGGTGCGAAGGTTACCCTGCGCGGCGAGCGTATGTACCACTTCCTCGACAAATTGATGAACGTATCTCTTCCGCGTGTTCGTGACTTCCGTGGAATCTCTTCCAAGGCATTTGACGGTCGCGGTAACTACACACTTGGTCTGAAGGAACAACTGATCTTCCCTGAGATCGAGTACGATAAAATTGACAAAGTTCGCGGTATGGACATCGTAATTGTTACTTCCGCGAAAACGGATGAAGAAGCTCGTGAGCTGCTGACTCAAATGGGTATGCCATTCCGTAAATAAACCCACTCGTAAGGAGGGAAGAATGTGGCAAAGAAATCTATGATTATCAAGCAACAGCGGCAGCCGAAGTTTGCAGTGCGCGCGTACACTCGTTGCGAGCGTTGCGGACGTCCGCACTCCGTATTGCGCAAATTCAAACTCTGCCGTATTTGCTTCCGTGAACTTGCTTATAAAGGTCAAATTCCAGGCGTGAAAAAAGCAAGCTGGTAATTTGAAACGGGAAGGAGGTTTTCTCTCATGGTTATGACTGATCCAATCGCAGATATGTTGACACGTATTCGTAACGCTAACATGGTTCGCCACGAGAAAGTGGAGATCCCAGCGTCCACCATCAAGAAGGAAATCGCGCGCATTCTGAAAGAAGAAGGCTTCATCCGCGATGCGGAGTTTGTTGAGGACAACAAACAAGGAATCATCCGCGTATTCCTGAAATACGGTGCGAACAACGAGCGCGTTATCACAGGTCTGAAACGTATCTCCAAACCAGGACTTCGTGTGTATGCGAAAAACAACGAAGTACCTAAAGTTTTGGGTGGCCTCGGTTGCGCGATCATCTCCACATCCAACGGTGTTATGACTGACAAGCAAGCTCGTCAAGCTCATGTTGGCGGAGAAGTTCTTGCATACGTTTGGTAATTAACAGAATGTAAAAAAGCACAGGAGGTGCACCACATGTCTCGTGTCGGTAGAAAACCGATCGTGGTACCTGCAGGCGTTACCCTCACTCTGAACGGAACTGAGCTGACGGTAAAGGGCCCTAAGGGTCAACTCGTTCGTAACTTCCATGAAGATATCAAAATCAACATTTCTGAAAACGAAGTTGTTGTAGAGCGTCCAAGCGACAACAAACTTCACCGCTCCCTGCACGGTACAACTCGTGCGCTGGTTGCCAACATGGTAAAAGGCGTATCCGAAGGCTTCACTCGTACTCTGGAGCTCGTCGGTGTAGGTTACCGTGCTGCGAAAAGCGGTAACGGCGTTACTCTTTCTCTTGGTTTCTCCCACCCAGTGGAAGTTACTCCAGAAGCGGGTATCGAAATCGATGTACCAAACCAAACCACTCTGGTGGTAAAAGGCATCAACAAAGAGCGCGTTGGTCAAGTTGCTGCTGAAATTCGTTCGCTGCGCAAACCTGAGCCATACAAAGGCAAAGGTATCAAGTACAGCGATGAAGTGGTTCGTCGTAAAGAAGGTAAAAAAGGTAAATAAGCTTCTAGCTTCATGAGAAAGGAGGCCGCTTAATGTTTACGAAAGCTGATAAAAACAAAGCTCGGAAAAAACGTCACCTGCGTATCCGCAAACGCGTGATTGGTTCTGCTATCCGTCCGCGTCTGAACGTATTCCGTTCTTCTAAGCACATCTACGCTCAACTGATCGATGATGCAACTGGCGTAACACTGGCATCTGCATCTTCTCTCGATAAAGAGCTGGGCCTGAAAAATGGCGCTAACGTAGAAGCTGCTGCGGCTGTTGGTACATTGATCGCTAAGCGTGCACAAGAAAAAGGTGCGACTGAAGTGATTTTTGACCGCGGTGGTTACATCTATCATGGACGTATTAAAGCACTGGCAGAAGCAGCTCGCGAAGCTGGTCTGCAATTCTAACAACAAGGAGGGTAAGGAATGCGTATCGACCCTAGCAAATTAGAGCTCGAAGAAAAAGTAGTCGCTGTTAACCGCGTAGCTAAGACGGTTAAAGGTGGACGTCGCATGAGCTTCAGCGCCCTGGTTGTTGTGGGAGACCGTAACGGCCACGTAGGTGCTGGTATGGGTAAAGCTCAAGAAGTTCCAGACGCCATTCGCAAAGCGATTGACGACGCTAAGAAAAAATTGATCCGTGTACCGCTGAGAGGAACGACTGTTCCACACGAAGTTATGTGCCAATTCGGTGCAGGTAAAGTTCTCATCAAGCCTGCTGCCCCTGGTACTGGTGTTATCGCTGGCGGACCTGTTCGTGCCGTTCTCGAACTGGCTGGTGTAGGCGATATCTTGAGTAAGTCTCTTGGTTCCAACAATCCTATCAACATGGTCAACGCTACGCTGGAAGGCCTCGGCCGTCTGAAAACAGCGGAAGATGTCGCGAAACTGCGCGGTAAGACTGTTGACGAGTTGTTGGGTTAATAAGGAGGGAATGAACATGGCAAAATTGCAAATCACCCTCAAACGCAGCCTGATCGGTCGCACTGTAGACCAACAAGATACCGTAAAAGCTCTGGGTCTTCGCAAAATCAACTCCACTGTAGTGAAGGAAGACAACGCTGCAATCCGTGGAATGATTTTCAAAGTGAAGCACTTGGTTGAAGTGAAAGAAGTAGAAGCATAACCCTACATCTCAATTAGTTAGGAGGTGCAACGTATGAAATTGCATGAACTGCAACCTGCAGAAGGATCCCGTCACACTCGTAAGCGCATCGGTCGCGGTATCGGTAGCGGTACTGGCAAAACTGCTGGTAAAGGTCACAAAGGTCAAAACGCTCGTTCCGGCGGCGGAGTTCGCCTTGGTTTCGAGGGTGGTCAAAACCCATTGTACCGTCGTCTGCCTAAGCGCGGTTTCACTAACATCAGCCGCAAAGAATTTGCGATTGTTAGCCTGGACGCGCTGAACCGTTTCGAAGAGGGTACTGTAGTAACACCTGAGCTGTTGAAAGAAACTGGTGTTATCAGCGCGCTGCGCGACGGTGTTAAGGTTCTTGCTAACGGTGAACTGACTGTGAAGCTGACTGTGAAAGCTCACAAGTTCTCCGGAGCTGCTGCTGAGAAGATCGCTCAAGTCGGTGGAACAACCGAGGTGATCTAATGTTAGCGTCCTTAACTAACATTTTTAAGATTGGCGACTTGCGTCGTAAGATCCTGTTTACTCTCATGATGTTGGTCGTCTTCCGGATCGGTAGCTTTGTACCGGTTCCTAACGTAAACGTCGAGCTGTTTCAGCAGAACACAAACCACTTGTTGGGCTTGTTGAACACCTTCTCTGGTGGAGCACTGCAAAACTTCTCGATTTTTGCCATGGGTATCATGCCATATATTACGGCATCGATCATCATGCAACTGATGTCGATGGATGTTGTGCCTAAGCTGACGCAATGGGCACGCGAAGGGGAAGTTGGCCGTCGCAAGATCGCTACTGTTACCCGTTACGCGACAATCGTCCTCGGTTTGATTCAGTCTGTAGGGATGACAATCGGCTTCAATAATATGGCGCCTGGCCTGCTCAACGACACTTCCGTTGGCAGCTATGCACTCATCGCGTTGACACTGACGGCTGGGACCGCATTCATGATGTGGATGGGGGAACAGATTACGGAGAAGGGAATCGGTAACGGGATTTCGATCCTGATCGTGGCCGGGATCGTCGCTAACATTCCAACTGGAATTTCGACGATTTACACCACACAGTTCGGTGATCCTTCTCAGAACATCTTCTTCAGCATCGTCAAAGTTGTGATCATTCTGCTGGTGATCCTCGCTATTATTGTCGGGGTTATCTTTATGCAGCAAGGTATCCGCAAAATTCCAGTGCAATACGCGAAGCGAGTGGTTGGACGTAAAATGTACGGTGGTCAATCCACACACATTCCGCTGAAAATCAACTCTGCCGGTGTTATTCCTGTAATCTTTGCCGTCTCGCTGGTACTGTTCCCGTCGACAATCGCGCAGTTCTGGGTGGATTCATCCGGAACTGGGTTCGCCAACTGGATCTATCGCAACTTCCAAGTGAACGAACCGTTGGGAATGACGTTGTACGCTATCTTGATTCTCGGTTTCACCTACTTCTACACATTTGTTCAGATAAACCCTGTGCAAATGGCTGAAAACATGAGAAAAAATGGCGGTTACATTCCTGGTATCCGACCCGGTAAAAACACTGAGGTTTACATTACTCGTACACTAAACCGTCTAACATTGGCTGGCGCATTGTTCTTGATGGCAATTGCTATTTTGCCATTCTTCTTCAGTAAGCTGGCTAACCTGCCGCAGCAGATTTACATCGGCGGCACTTCGCTCTTGATTGTGATTGGGGTAGCCCTTGACACAATGAAGCAGATCGAAAGCCAGATGATCAAACGCCATTACCAAGGGTTTATCAAGTAATGACTTAGATGTTTACAGAAAAGCCTCTGTAGCTTTTCTTTATGGGACGGAGGGAATGGACGTGAATATAATTCTGATGGGGCTGCCTGGTGCCGGTAAAGGAACACAGGCAGAACGTATCGTAAAAGAGTTTGACATCCCGCACATTTCGACTGGCGACATGTTCCGGGCAGCGGTTAAAAACGAAACGCCGCTCGGACTGCAAGCCAAATCCTTTATGGATAAAGGTTTGCTTGTTCCCGATGAAGTAGTCATCGGAATTGTGCGGGAGCGCCTCTCGATGGACGACTGCGCAAAGGGATTCCTGCTCGATGGATTTCCGCGCACGGTTCCACAGGCAGAAGCGTTGACAGCTACCCTCAAAGAGCTGGGACGCGAAATCGATCATGTGATTAACATCAACGTTCGTCGCGAGCAATTGATTGAACGTCTGACCGGTCGCTGGATCTGCCCTGTATGTGGAGCTAGCTATCACACGATGTTCAATCCTCCAAAAGAGGCTGGCGTGTGTGACAAAGATGGTGGTAAGCTGTATCAGCGTGATGACGACAAGATCGAAGTGGTAACACAGCGCCTTGATGTCAACATCGCTCAGACTCAGCCACTCATCGACTACTACTCCGCACAGGAACTCCTGCGAGATATCGATGGGGAACAAGATATCCAGGTAGTGTTTGCGGAAATTAAGTCATTGCTAAGAGGGTAATTGCCGAATGATTATCCTGAAGTCGAAAGCAGAACTTGAGGTTATGCGCGAAGCTGGTCGTATCGTCGCACTCACCCATCAAGAGCTGGCCAAGGCGATCAAGCCTGGTGTCACGACAAAGCAGCTAGACGAAATTGCCGAGACATTTATTCGTAGCATGGGAGCAGTTCCATCATTTAAAGGCTACGGTGGCTTTCCAGGTAGTATCTGTGCTTCAGTCAATGAAGAACTCGTACACGGGATCCCAGGGAAACGGGCGTTGCAAGAAGGAGACATCATCAGCATCGACATCGGTGCCCAGTTCCAAGGGTACCATGGAGACTCCGCTTGGACGTATCCGGTCGGCAAAATTTCAGCGGAAAATGAAAAGCTGTTGCGGGTAACGGAAGAATCGCTGTTCAAGGGGCTTGAAAAAGCTGTTCCTGGCGGACGGTTGTCCGATATCTCCCACGCCATTCAAGTTCACGCAGAAGCTGCCGGCTTCACACTCGTCCGCGAGTATGTGGGGCATGGGATTGGGCAAAACTTGCACGAAGATCCGCAGGTTCCTAACTACGGCCCGCCTGATCGGGGTCCACGGTTAAAACCAGGCATGGTGTTGGCAATTGAGCCAATGGTAAATGCCGGCGAACGTTATGTCCGCACATTGGAGGACAATTGGACGGTAGTAACATTGGATCGGAAAACATGTGCTCATTTTGAACACACCATCGCGATTACGGAAGATGGCTATGAGATTTTTACACGAACATAAAGCGGGAGTTCCGAGTGATTCGGGATTGTCGTCCAACGTGTCGACGATAAGTTCGTTGTGTGATCGTTTCGCAAAACTCATGGTCCGACTGAAGAGCAGAAGAAAGGAGAGTTTACCATGGCAAAAGATGATGTAATTGAGGTAGAAGGCACAGTAATTGAGCCTTTGCCGAACGCTATGTTTCGAGTAGAATTGGAGAATGGACACAAAGTCCTCGCTCACGTCTCCGGAAAAATCCGCATGCACTTTATCCGTATCCTGCCGGGGGATAAAGTAACTGTTGAACTGTCGCCGTACGACTTGACCCGCGGACGTATTACGTACCGCTATAAATAGTAAGCAAAACCCCTAGAAAAGGGAGGCAAGAACCATGAAAGTGAGACCTTCGGTTAAACCGATCTGCGAGAAATGCAAGGTTATCCGTCGTAAAGGTAACGTAATGGTTATTTGTGAAAATCCTAAGCATAAGCAAAAACAAGGGTAAACAAGGAGGTGCTTTTGACACATGGCACGTATTGCAGGCGTAGACTTGCCGCGCGAAAAACGCGTTGAAGTTGCTCTTACCTACATTTTTGGTATTGGCCGCCCCACGTCTCAAAAAATTCTGTCCGCTACTGGCGTAGATGTGAACACTCGTGTTCGCGATCTGACAGAAGAAGAAGTTAGCAAACTGCGTGAGTACATCGACAAGAACGTGAAGGTGGAAGGCGATCTCCGTCGTGAGATCTCCCTGAACATCAAACGTCTGATGGAAATCGGATGCTTCCGTGGAATCCGTCACCGTCGTGGACTGCCAGTTCGCGGTCAACGTTCTAAAACAAATGCTCGTACACGTAAAGGCCCACGTCGTACAGTAGCTAACAAGAAGAAGTAAAGGAGGGTAAACTGACATGGCGAAAAGAAAACAGGCTACAGCAACTCGTACCCGTCGTCGTGATCGCAAGAATGTTGAAGTCGGCGTAGCGCACATCCGCTCCACATTCAACAACACGATTGTAACCATCACAGATCCACACGGTAACGCGATCTCTTGGTCCAGCGCTGGTTCCCTCGGCTTCAAAGGCTCCCGTAAAAGCACTCCGTTTGCTGCGCAAATGGCTGCTGAAGCGGCTGCACGTGTTGCTATGGAACATGGCATGCGTTCCCTTGAAGTATCGGTAAAAGGCCCAGGTGCTGGTCGTGAAGCAGCGATCCGTTCCCTGCAAGCAACTGGTCTTGAAGTGAACATGATTAAAGACGTGACGCCAATTCCGCACAACGGTTGCCGTCCACCAAAACGTCGCCGCGTGTAACTGGTTTATATTGTTCAGAACATGTCCATACTAGAATGGTAAATTCTGATTTATAGCTTGTCATGCACGCAAACGGTAAACCGCCGGGGAAATTCCTGAGTGGGCACGTATGCGGCCCACCCAAGGATTTCGACGTTTTGAAGGAGGGTTTGTTTAATGATAGAAATAGAAAAACCAAAAATCGAGGTTGTGGAAGTTAGCGACGACAACTCGTATGGAAAATTTGTTGTAGAACCTCTGGAGCGCGGATACGGAACTACCCTTGGCAACTCGCTGAGACGGATTCTTCTTTCGTCCTTGCCAGGCGCGGCAGTTCGTACTGTTCAAATCGACGGGGTTCTTCACGAGTTCTCTACGGTAGAAGGCGTCGTTGAAGATGTAACCGAGATCATCCTGAACATCAAAGGCTTGGCGCTGAAGATCCATTCCGATGAAGAAAAAGTAATCGAGATCGATGCAGAAGGCGAAGGCGTTGTCAAAGCGGGGGATATCCGTGCTGACAGTGATGTGGAGGTCTTAAACCCTGATCTTCATATTGCAACGTTGGCCAATGGCGGTCGTCTGCATATCCGCATGACAGCTGGACGTGGTCGTGGTTATGTTCAATCAGATGGAAACAAGTCCGAGGATCTGCCTATTGGTGTGATTCCGATTGATTCGATCTATACGCCGATCAAGCGCGTTAACTATCAAGTGGAAAATACCCGCGTAGGGCAAATGACCAACTACGATAAGTTGACACTTGAGGTTTGGACTAACGGCAGCATCAGTCCGGAAGAAGCCGTAAGTCTCGGCGCAAAAATCATGACGGAGCACTTGAACCTGTTTGTCGGTCTGACCGATGAGGCGAAAGATGCTGAGATCATGGTTGAAAAAGAGGAAGACAAGAAAGAAAAAGTGTTGGAGATGACTATCGAAGAGCTGGATCTTTCTGTTCGTTCCTACAACTGCTTGAAGCGTGCCGGTATCAATACCGTGCAAGAGCTGACGCAGAAGACCGAAGAGGACATGATGAAAGTCCGCAACCTGGGTCGCAAATCTCTGGAAGAAGTGCAGGAAAAGCTGGCTGAACTCGGCCTGTCCCTGCGTAGCGACGACTAGAGTAGCAAACCCTGACAGGCAGGCTTTCGTTCTCTCGAGTCTGTCCCCTTTTAGGGGAGAGTACAGATCTGGCTTCCCGACAGTAGAGTTTTCTACGTAGTGTTGCCAGCTTGAAAAGGGAGGTAAAGACATGGCATACCGTAAATTGGGTCGTCGTAGTGCAGCTCGTAAAGCGTTGTTCCGCGACTTGGTAACTGACCTAATCATCAACGAGCGCATCGAAACTACAGAGATGAAGGCGAAAGAACTGCGCCCAATCGCTGAGAAAATGGTTACGCTCGCGAAACGCGGCGATCTGCATGCTCGTCGTCAAGTTGCTGCTTTCGTTCGCAAAGAAGTTGCGAATGCAGAAGGTCGCGATGCTGTACAAAAACTGTTCGATGAAATCGCGCCTCGCTTCAAAGAGCGCAACGGTGGATACACTCGTATCCTGAAAGCCGGCCCTCGCCGCGGCGACGCTGCTCCGATGGCGTACATCGAATTCGTTTAATAATGGATAGAAATTGGTCGTTTTACATGGGGAGCGAGACACAACCTCGATACCGGTAATAGACCGTGAAAAGGGTGGGGGCAGATCTGGTCATAGGCTGGACTCTGATTCAACCCTTTTTTTCTTTCTATAAGGAGAAATCCTGCTAGTCTGCGAAGGCTGGGGAGGATGTGGATGCCTCATGAATGAAGAGAACCTGCTGGCACTGCAAGATGTTTCCTATACCTATGATGACGAGAATGGCAGCCGTGTCCCGGTATTGAAGGACGTCGACCTGACCATTCAAAAAGGTTCCTTTGTGTCTGTATTGGGCCATAACGGTTCAGGCAAGTCTACGATGGCGAAGCTGATGAACGCTTTGCTGCTGCCTGAGGGCGGCAAAGTTCTCGTCAGCGGAATGGATACGTCCCAAGGAGAACTGGTGTGGGAGATACGCCGCCATGTAGGCATGGTCTTTCAAAACCCTGACAATCAGATTGTCGGGGCAACAGTCGAAGATGATGTGGCTTTTGGGCTTGAAAACATGGGTGTCGAGCCTGAGCAGATGCGACAGCGTATTGATGAAGCACTGGCCTCGGTAGGGATGGAGCCGTATTTGCTGGCGCAGCCGCACCGGCTGTCAGGTGGACAAAAGCAGCGCGTGGCGATCGCAGGCATTATGGCGATGCGGCCATCGGTCATCATCCTGGACGAAGCGACGGCTATGCTCGATCCCCAGGGCAGGCAGGAAGTGCTGCAACTGGTCAGACGGCTGAATCGCGACGAAGGGATCACCATCATCAACATTACCCATTTTCCCGAAGAAGCGGTCTATTCGGACAAGGTCGTTGTGATGAATGCCGGAGAAGTTCTGATGGAAGGGCCGCCTGGTGACGTGTTCAACCAGGTAGAACGTTTGAAAGCGGTAGGGCTGGATGTGCCATTTGCCGTCCGCCTCCGACACATGTTGGCTTCCAAAGGGATTGATCTACCGTTTGTACTGCACCAAGAGGAGCTGGTGGAGCACGTATGCAGATTACTTTTGACCAGGTAAGCCATATTTACGCAAAAGGAACACCGTTTGAGCGTGTAGCCTTGCACGACATCTCGTTTACGATTCCATCCGGTTCGTTTGTAGGGATTATCGGGCAGACCGGCTCTGGCAAGTCTACGCTGATCCAGCATTTGAACGGCTTGCTTTTGCCTAGCGCTGGGAAAATTACCTTGGGCGACACGGTTATCACCTCGAAGCAGCGTTTGCCTCACGAGCAAAGACGAAACATCGGGCTTGTTTTCCAATATCCGGAGCATCAACTGTTTGAGGAAACGGTGGCGAAAGACGTTGCCTTCGGACCTTCGAACTTCGATTTGCCGGAAGCGATGGTAGACGCCCGCGTGAGAGAGGCTCTTGAAATCGTTGGACTGGATTACGAAAAAGTCAAGGACCGTTCGCCTTTTCATATGAGTGGCGGACAAATGCGCCGTGTCGCGTTGGCGGGAGTTCTGGCCATGCAGCCAAAAGTGCTTGTATTGGACGAGCCGACGGCAGGGTTGGACCCGATGGGACGTCAGTTGATTCTCGAAGCGATCTACCGCATTCATCAGGAGCAAAAGCTGACGACGCTATTGGTCACTCACAGCATGGAGGAGGCGGCGAGGTATGCCGACTATATGCTGGTGCTGGCACAGGGCACGGTAGCCTTGCAGGGCAAGCCGGATGAAGTCTTCATGCAGGCAGAACGCCTCCGCGAGCTCGCTTTGGATGTGCCGGAGACAGTCGCTTTTGTGTCGAGGCTGAATCAATTGCTGCCGGACGAGGAAAGTCTGCCAAGCTCCGTTTATCGGGAGGAAGAGTTGCTTGCCCATCTGCTGGAACGACTGGCCGTACCGAAGGAGGGCTAGGCATGCTGCAGAATATTGCCATTGGTCAATACGTACCTGGGCATTCCTTTTTACATCGCGCGGATCCGCGAAGCAAACTGCTCTTTATCATTCTTTTTGCCACGCTCGTCTTTCTGGCTAACAATACGCTCACTTATGCAGTATTGGTCGCCTTTACCCTGTATGCCGGACTGCTCTCCAGGCTGTCGCTTGGGTACATCCTGAAAAGCTTGAAGCCGGTATGGATCTTGATCGTCTTTACCGTCGTCCTGCACATTTTCCTGACAAAAGGCGGCGAGGTGTACTTCCAGTGGGGCTGGTTCACAGTCGAGGAACGCGGGGTGCAGCAAGCGATCTTCATTTCCTTGCGCTTGGGGCTTCTGGTAGTGATTAGCTCGCTGCTGACACTGACCACGTCTCCGATCGATTTGACGGAAGGACTGGAGCGTCTGCTCGGGCCGTTTAGCCGGATTGGCGTTCCTGTGCACGATATCGCCCTGATGATGTCGATTGCGATCCGTTTCATTCCGACCCTGATGGAAGAGACGGATAAAATCATCAAGGCGCAGACGGCCAGGGGAGCCAATTTTACGAGCGGAAGTCTCGTCAAGCGAGCGCAAAACCTGATTCCGATCGCGATCCCGCTGTTCGTCAGCGCGTTTCGCCGGGCAGAGGATCTCGCTTTGGCGATGGAAGCGCGCGGCTATCGCGGCGGAGTCGGGCGGACCAGGCTGCACAAGCTGGCGTTTTCATGGCGAGATGCCGGAATGGCGGTTGCCGGAGTCTTGCTCGCGATTGCGATTGGGTGGTGGCGTGCATGAAGCGGTTGCGCTGTGTTTTGGGATACGATGGAACAGACTTCAGCGGGTTTCAGGTGCAGCCCGATCAGGTGACGGTGCAGGGAGAGATCGAAGCCGCTCTGAAACGAATCACGGGGGAGGATATCCAAATCCACGGTTCGGGTCGTACCGATGCCGGTGTGCACGCGCGCGGACAGGTGATTCATTTTGATACGAACAGCCACATCCCGTTGGACAAGTGGCGGTTTGTGCTCAATAATCAACTGCCTGATGCGATCGTGATCCGGTCTGTAGAAGAGGTGGCAGAGTCTTTTCACGCCCGTTTTGACGTGCGGGTGAAGGAGTATCGGTATTGCATCGACAACAACCCTGTGGCGGATGTATTTCGCCATCGCTATGCCGACCACATCCGCTTTCCGCTGGACGTGGAGGCGATGCAGCAGGCGGCCCGTCATTTGGTCGGAGAGCACGATTTTACGTCCTTTTGCTCGGCGAAGACATTTGTCGAGGACAAGGTGCGAACCGTGTATAGCCTGACTGTGGAGCGCTCTGGCG
This sequence comes from Brevibacillus sp. FW306-2-1A-C05A, assembly GCF_058781555.1. Taxonomy (NCBI): domain Bacteria; kingdom Bacillati; phylum Bacillota; class Bacilli; order Caryophanales; family Paenibacillaceae; genus Brevibacillus; species Brevibacillus sp. FW306-2-1A-C05A. The sequence continues at coordinate 7,046 of NZ_JBYSWV010000030.1, read as the reverse complement.
GCGAAGTGTGGGTAACGTGCCGCGGCAACGGCTTTTTGTACAACATGGTGCGCATTATTGTGGGCACCTTGGTGGAGGTCGGGCAAGGCAAACGCCATCCCGATGAGCTGAAAAAAATCCTTGCGGCACGTGATCGGGAGATGGCAGGAAAGACAGCGCCAGCCAAAGGTTTGACCATGTGGGAAGTCGTCTATTAGCAGACGGATTTCCAACTATTAGACCAGGTGGAGGCACTTGACTACGAGACTGCGATGTAGTACGATATTCCTTGGTATTTTAACCCCGCCTAGCCCCACTCTAGCCCCGGGATTGAAAGACAAGATCGTGATTAATGGAACACCTGGAAGAGTTGCTCACCCGTTAACAGCAATTATCTTCCATTGCAAGTTTCGGCTGTTTTGGTTATAAGTAGATGGACATGTAAAGGTAAGATATTTAGGAGGGACAAAAATGCGTACCACATATATGGCGAAACCGCTCGAAGTTGAGCGCAAATGGTACATCGTTGACGCAGAAGGCCAAACGCTGGGCCGTCTGGCAAGCGAAGTAGCTTCTATCCTGCGCGGCAAATTGAAACCTGAATTCACTCCACACGTTGACGCTGGCGATTTCGTAATCGTAATCAACGCTGACAAAGTGAAATTGACTGGTAACAAGCTGCAAGACAAAATCTACTACACTCACTCCCTGTATCCAGGCGGTCTGAAAAAGACTACTGCTGGCGACATGCTGAACAAAAAACCAGCTCGTATGTTCGAACTGGCTGTAAAAGGCATGCTGCCTAAAAACAGCTTGGGACGTCAAATGTTCACTAAGCTGAAAGTTTACGCTGGCACTGAGCATCCTCATGCAGCACAAAAACCAGAAGTTTGGCAAATTCGCGGTTAAGGTAAAGGGAGGAAATATACGTGGCACAAGTACAATACTACGGTACAGGTCGTCGTAAGCACTCCGTAGCACGTGTTCGCCTGGTTCCAGGTGAAGGTCGCATTGTGATTAACAAACGTGAAATGGATACTTACTTTGGTTTGGAAACACTGAAATTGATCGTAAAACAACCACTCGTTCTGACTGAAACTCTCGGTCGTTACGATGTACTGGTTAACGTAAACGGCGGCGGAACAACTGGCCAAGCTGGTGCAATCCGTCACGGCGTTGCTCGCGCTCTGCTGAAAGCAGATCCAGAACTGCGCGGCGCTCTGAAACGCGCTGGCTTCCTGACTCGCGACCCTCGCATGAAAGAACGTAAAAAATACGGCTTGAAAGCAGCTCGTCGCGCACCTCAATTCTCCAAACGCTAATATTTACGTTTGCCAAGGCTCTCGAACTTTACGGTTCGGGAGCCTTTTTGCGCTATTTGGAAAAACGTTGCAAAAAGCACGAACCGTTGCACGTAGCAAGCCCCGAGCCGATCCGGCTTATGTGTGGAATATTTGTCCATGTTTGTCCATATGATGGAACGAGAATGGGACAAAGGGGACGATACGCCGTGACACGAAAAGGGGTAGGCTGGATACTGGCTTTCGCTTTACTGGTGGTGCTGTTCACCTACGAATCACCGGATCGTTCGTCGTGGACGGCATGGTCACTGCCGCTGACAGGAACCGTTATTGCCATTGACCCGGGCCACGGGGGAAAAGACGGTGGCGCTGTATCCAGCTCGGGGGATGTGGTAGAAAAAGAGGTGACGCTCGCAATCAGTATGTACTTGCGCGATTTCCTCCAGCAGTCAGGCGCGTTTGTCATCATGACGCGGGAGGAAGACAAGGATTTGGCTTCGCCGGAGGCTGACCTGGCCAAGAGAAGAAAGGCAGAAGACATTCGCAACCGGGTGAAGCTGGTGAACGACAGCTCTCCCGATTTTTTGGTCAGCATTCACGTCAATTCCATACCGTCTCCCAAATGGTCGGGAGCGCAAACGTTTTACTCGCCTGCGTTTAAAAAAAGTGCGGAAGTATCCTATCTGATTCAGGATGAGATCAAGCGGGTGCTGGGAAATACGGATCGTGTTCCGAGCAAGACCAATAACGTGTTTCTGATTCGCGAGGTCAACTGCCCGGCAGTGTTGGTCGAGGTCGGATTCGTCAGCAACACAGAAGAAGCGAAACGGCTGCAAAGCCCGGAGTACCAAAAGGCGATGGCGAATGCCATCTACCAGGGCATTTTGCGGCAGTACTCCGGCGAAAAGGCGCCAATTGCACCTTGAGCGGGCGGTGGCTGTGTCCCGCCCGTCCGAATGTGCTATAATGAACGCGCAAACCATCTTGCAAAGTAAAGTTTGGGGAAAAATGATTGCCAAGACGATATAGATGAGGTGAACAACCAATGTTGACCAGAGAACAAATTCTGGAAGCGCTGCGTGATGTGAAGGACCCTGAAATCAATCGTAGCCTGGTCGAGCTGAACATGATCCGCGACATCCGCGTTGAGGGCGCTACAGTGAGCCTGACAGTCGTTCTGACGATCTCCGGCTGTCCTCTCAAGGCCAAGATCGAAGACGACGTCATAGGGGCTGTGAAAGCGCTTGGAGCGGAGGAAGTGCGCGTGCAGTTCGGCTCGATGACAGACGAGGAGCGAGCAGCCTTGAGCGCCCAGCTCCGCAACAGCCAGGGCGGACAAACGCACAACATGACGCAGGGACAAGCTCCCCTGCTCAATCCGATTTTGGCCAAGGACTCGAACACAACATTTATTGCCATTACGTCCGGTAAAGGCGGCGTAGGGAAGTCGACGGTCACCGTCAACCTAGCCGTGGCCCTGGCTCGTTTGGGGAAAAAGGTCGGCATTATCGACGCCGACATCTACGGCTTCAGCGTGCCGGACATGATGAACATCGACCAGCGCCCGACTGTAATTGGCGAAACGATTCTGCCTGTAGAAAAGCAAAGCGTGAAGGTCATGTCCATGGGCTTCTTCGTAGAGGACAACTCGCCGATCATCTGGCGCGGTCCGATGCTCGGAAAAATGTTGCGCAATTTCTTTACGGAAGTGCATTGGGGCGAAGAGCTGGACTACTTGCTGCTGGACTTGCCGCCAGGAACGGGTGACATGGCTTTGGATGTACACACGATGATTCCGCAAAGCATGGAGATTGTCGTGACGACGCCGCATCCTACGGCAGCTTTTGTCGCGGCGCGTGCCGGGGCGATGGCCAAACGGACAGGACACGAAATTCTCGGTGTCGTGGAAAACATGGCCTGGTACGAAGCCAAGGACGGCTCCAAAGAGTACGTCTTCGGCCGTGGAGGCGGCGGGAAGCTGGCGGAGACGCTGGCGACCGAGCTTTTGGCGCAAATTCCGTTGGGACAGCCAGACAACCACCCATCTGAGCCGGATTATTCTCCTTCTGTTTATCGGGAAAGCTCCGAAATCGGCCAGTTGTATCGGGACATGGCAAAACGCGTGATTGAAAAATGCGAGCAGAAATAAGCGCAAAAGATACAAAAAGGTGGGCTCTGGATGAGAGCTCACCTTTTTTTCTTAGGAGGATTCGCCACCGGAGTCTCCGCTTTCTCCACGTTCCCCGCTGCCGCCGCCTTTGCCTTTTTTCTTAGGCTTCAGTTCTTTCGGCTTTGTCAGGTCTTCGGAAACCTTGGTCATGAGCTTCATCAGCTCCGCCTGGAACAACGGGCTTTGCAAGGATTCCTTCATAATCTGCATGGTTTGCTGACGGTAAGCGGCGCTTTTCATTAAATCCATGAGATTTTTTTCAAACTCGGGGTCCTTCATTACGCTGATGAGCTGCTTTTGGTACTCGGGGTCTTTCATCAAATCCTTCATCAGCGTTTTTTGTTCGTCCTTCATCGACTTGGCCAATGTGCTGGCGAATTTCGGGTCTTTGAAGGCCTCTTTGATGTGGGAGCTGTTCGGATTGGTCATGCTTTGTATCAAAGTGGTGCGGACAGTGGACTCGTCAATCATCAGGCTTTGCTTGAACTTTTCGTCCTTCATCATCTTGCCAACCGATTGCTTCGCTTCGTCAGTCTGCAATATGTCCAGCACCATGTCTTTGACGCTTTTATAATCAGGCTGAGACGAACCTTGCGCTTGCCCGCCGCCTGAGCAACTGGATAGTACCAGACAGACAATTGCGGAGAGCCAAAAAGACAATGCCTTTTTTCTCATGGGGTGGACACCTCCTTCTTTACTCTGCCTAAGAGTAACGTGCGCATTTTGTTTTGTTCTTACGCTAGTATTTTCTTGTATCCATTGGTACAATCATATTCGATGTGGAATGGAGGGAATGTTTGGTGAGTTTGCGAAAGTATGGCTGGCTCTTTGTCACCACGTTGCTCTTGGGTGGACTGGGAGGCGTCCTGGTCGCCTTTATTTTTGATTTGGATAAGCTGTTGGAAGGCAGCGCAGGCAACTTTTTTGTCGGCACGCTGATGTATCTTTTGTATGGGATGACCATTAGTATTGTGGCCCAGATGGGTTTTTTTGCGTATATGACGATTAATTATTTTGCCAAAACGATTTTCAAGACCCCTTCCCTGTGGAAGAGCGTTCAAGTTTTTTTCATCCTGTTTGTCTTTTTTGATATGATTTACCTCCGCTACACGTCGCTTGGCGAAGGAAAAGGAATCGGGCCGTACTTTATCGAGCCGGTTTTGCTGCTGATTGTCGCCCTGGCTACCGCTTATGGAAAAGTAAAGCTGACGAACAGAACGGCGTGGGTTCCCACGATGTTTTTCATGTTTGTAGTAACGGCTCTGGAATGGATTCCGGCCCTGAAGGAAGACAACGTGCATGCGACCTTGTCCATGCTCGTCCCTTTACTGTTTTGCAACGTATGGCAAGTGATGCATTTGCACCGCTTGGTAAAAAGAGAAAGCTGACCTTTATCCGGTCAGCTTTTTTTGTGGATTTTTCTTTCGGATAAGCAAAAAAGGGCTTCGCCAAAGGCTTGGCGCAGCCACGTTTTCTGCTGGCGAGGGACGAGGTTTTTTTGAACGTTTAATTGACTTCTTTGCTCTGGATGCTGGTGCCGGCGATCAGCTCGGATACGGTGACGAATTCGTATCCTTGCTTGCGTAGCTGGTCGATAATGACGGGGAGGGCAAGGTGCGTCTCCTTGGCGGAATCGCTTGCATGCATCAGGATGATGTCGCCGGGATGGGCCTTGGACAGGACGTTTTGGACGATGACGTCTTTTTTCGGCTCGATCCAGTCCTTGGAGTCCGTATCCCATTGGACGACCGTATAGCCCATGCGGTTGGCGATTTCCAGCACACGCTTGTCAAAATCGCCGTTTGGCATCCGAATCAAGGTCGGTTTTTTTCCAGTCATCTCTGTCAGGATGGAATCGGCCTTCGCAATCTGGCTGCGAATTTCTTCATCCGTGTATTTGCTGTAGTTGTCGTGTTTATGGCCATGCGAACCGATTTCCAGTCCCGTCTCCTTGATCCTTTTCACAATTTCCGGATGGCGCTGGCTCCAGGGAGAGGACAGGAAGAAGGTCGCCTTGCTCACATTTTTTTCTTTCAGCACATCGAGAATAGGGAGTGCGCGGGTTTCTCCCCAACTGATGTCAAAGGTGAGAGCAATTTTCTTCTCCTTGGTGTCTACCTTGTAGATTGCCTGGGGCCCCTGCTTGTTGCCGCTGCTGGAAAAAGCCGAGATTGTATCGCGTTCCACATAGCCAATGCCTACTGTCAGCAGAATGGCTGCTGCGATGATGAGGATTTGCTTCAAACGGTTGGCACTCACGACATAAATGAATTTCATGGATAGGCACCTCCTTTGTCCGATAACAGTTTATGCAGGGAAGACAAGGATATTCTTTGGCCTGTTGGCTATTGTTGAGGTACAATGCATATAGTGAATGTAAGAGGCAGTAAAGGAGCGTGGCTCATGAACAAAAGACTGCAGCGTCTGTGGTTGGATAACAAACGATTTTTTCTGGCCGCTTGTCTCATTTTTTTCGGGGGCGGTTTAATTGGCTATTTGCAGGCTCCCGCCGTGGAACCCGTGGTGCAGAGCCTGATGGGGCAACTGAAAGAAATTGCGGATCGGATCAAAGAGAGCGGGGGAGGCGTGTTCGCTACGTTTTGGATGATTTTTTCCAACAACGTGCTCAGCTCCTTGATGATGATGGCTCTCGGATTGTTTTTTGCATTCTTTCCCATAATTGGAATGCTGGCGAACGGGATTCTGCTCGGGTATATCATCGCGAAATACAGTGCGATTGGAATTAGCCCGTGGCTGATTTTTGGCGCAGGCATTTTGCCGCACGGGATTTTTGAACTGCCTGCTGTCCTGTTTGCCGCGGGAATCGGCATACGGTTTGGGATACTCAGCCTGCGATCTGTCGGGGTGCTGTTTGTGCCACACAATCAGGAGCGCGTGAAAAATGACTGGTACGACACCCTCAAGCAATTTCCAACTGCGGTGTTGACCGTCATCGGATTGCTTCTGATTGCGGGGATCGTAGAGAGTTCGATTACGCCTCTTATTCTCAAAGCAACGATTGGGGAACAAATGCAGCAACTAAACTTGCTGAAATAATTCAGAGTTGCCAACAAATTGAAGCCTTCCTAAACGGGAGGCTTTTTAATTTGAATAGGGTTGAATTGTGATGGAAAGGATAGAGGTGAGACTCGTAAGGCGGAGGCGATATCGTTGTTAGGGTTTTTGTTTAATGCCAAAGAAGTGCAAGAACTAGAGTACTTGTTGAAGCGGGAGCTCGAAGAAATGCTGCTCGACTTTAGCGATAAACGAATCGATTATTTGGTGAAACGCGCCATGGAGGAACGCTACTCCATCATGTTCCGCATGTATGCCAGAATAGCCTCTCCCAATGAGCTTTCCAAGTACGTGAGACGCAGAAAACTGGGCGAGGAGCATTTCACCTGAAATCTTTTTTAAAAAACCTATTGACTCTCATATGCATGACATGATAGATTAGTTCTTGTCCTCGAGACGCCATCACGAAAAACGATGAACGCTCAGCGGACAGCAATCAGTAATTGCTCCTTGAAAACTGAACAGCGAAAGCGTTGATGAGTCTATCATGAAATGATTTGCCAGCTTTGAACCAGTAACAA